>NZ_JBSFWR010000202.1:0-4522 GCF_053594915.1 Kitasatospora sp. NPDC002543
GGCACCGACCACCGCCGCACGGTGGTCCATCGCGGCCCGCGTCGTGGCCAGCGAGAACCCGACATCCACCGGATCCAGCTCCGCATCGCCCTCCACCAGCGCCAGCAGCCGGGCCGCCTGACCCCGCAGCCCCGCCTCCGAGCGCGCCGACAGCACCCACGGCACCGCCGGGAGCCCGTCACGCTCGGTGGTCTCGACGGGCTGCTCGGCCTCGGGGGCTTCGAGGATCACATGGGCGTTGGTGCCGCTGAACCCGAAGGAGGAGACGGCGGCCCGACGCGGGCGCCCCTCGACCGCCGGCCATTCCCGCGCCTCGGTCAGCAACTCCACCGCACCGGCCGACCAGTCCACTTTCGGCGACGGCTCGTCCACGTGCAGCGTCTTCGGCATCACCCCGTGCCGCATCGCCAGCACCATCTTGATCACACCCGCCACACCCGCGGACGCCTGCGCATGACCGATGTTCGACTTCAACGACCCCAGCCACAACGGACGATCGGCCTCACGGCCCTGCCCGTACGTCGCCAGCAACGCCTGCGCCTCGATCGGATCACCCAGCGCCGTCCCCGTACCGTGCGCCTCCACCACATCCACATCCGCCGACGCCAGCCGGGCACTCGCCAACGCCTGCCGAATCACCCGCTGCTGCGACGGACCATTCGGCGCCGTCAGACCGTTCGACGCACCGTCCTGATTCACCGCACTGCCCCGCACCACCGCCAGCACCCGGTGCCCACGCCGACGCGCCTCCGACAACCGCTCCAACAGCACCACCGCCACACCCTCGGCCCACGCCGTCCCATCGGCCGACGCCGCGAACGCCTTGCACCGGCCATCGACCGCCAGCCCCCGCTGCCGCGAGAAGTCGATGAACGCACCGGGCGTCGCCATGGTCGCCACGCCGCCGGCGAGGGCCATCTCCGTCTCGCCCTGCCGCAGCGACTGCACGGCCAGGTGCAGCGCCACCAGCGAGGACGAGCACGCGGTGTCCAGCGTCACCGCCGGGCCCTCGAGACCGAGTGTGTACGACACCCGGCCCGAGGCGACACTGCCCGAGGTACCGATCCCGAGCAGGCCCTCCACCTCGTCGGGAAGCCCGTCCGTGGCGGTGGCGTAGTCGTGGTACATGACGCCGGAGTAGACCCCGATGCTGCTCCCCTTGAGCCCGGTGGGGTCGATGCCCGCCCGCTCGAAGGCCTCCCACGAGGACTCCAGCAGCAGCCGCTGCTGCGGGTCCATCGCCAGCGCCTCACGGCGCGAGATGCCGAAGAACTCGGCGTCGAACCCGGCCGCGTCTTCCAGGAAGCCGCCCTCGCGCGCATAGGAGGTGCCCACGTGGTCCGGATCCGGGTCGAACAGGCCCTCCAGGTCCCAGCCGCGGTCCTCCGGGAACCCGGAGATCGCGTCCCGCTCCTCCACCAGCAGCCGCCACAGCTCCTCGGGGGACGTCACCCCGCCTGGCAGCCGGCAGGCCATCCCGACGATCGCGATCGGCTCGGATCCGGTGGCGAGCAGGTTGCCGTTCTCCTCCCGCAGACGCTCGTTCTCCAGCAAGGAAGCACGCAGGGCTTCGACGAGCCTGGCCTCGGACGTACTCACGTTGTTCTTCCTCCGTGTTGGCTGAGGGGGATCAGTTGGTGCTGCCGAGGGCGCGGGCCACGAGGCTGTCGACGCTCATGGTCGCGATCAGGCTTCCGGCATCGGTGTCGGTGCTGCCGCCGGGCGCGGACCCGGCGGTCGCGGCTGCGGCGTCCGGCGTGTCCGCGAGCCTCAACAGGGCTTGCAGCAAGCCGAGTTCACGGAACCGGTCGAAGGGGACGGAGGCGAGGACGCGCCGCAGCCGGGCCTCCTCGGCCCGGTCGGGCACCTCGGCGACGCCGTCGGGAACGAGTTCGCCCGCCAGGTGCCGGACGAGTTCGGCCGGCGTCGGGTAGTCGAACACCAGGGTGGCCGGCAGCCGGACCCCGGTCGCGGCGGCCAGGCGGTTGCGCAGCTCGATCGCCGAGAGCGAGTCGAAGCCGACGTCCTTGAACGCCTGCTCCTCGTGGATCGCGGCGGCCGTCGCGTGGCCCAGCACACCCGCCGTCTCGGCCAGCACCAGGCCCGTCAGGTGCGCCGTGCGCTCCGCCGGCCCGGCGAGCCCCGCCAGCACATCGGCCAACGACTGCCCGGCCACCGGTCCGCCGCCCGCCACCCGGCGGGCCGAGCGCACGAGGCTCCGGAAGACGGGGGCCAGTGGCGCGGTGGCGGCCTGCCGACGCATCGCGGCGAGGTCCAACTTGGCCGGCACCAGGGCCGGTTCGGTCGAACGGAGACCGGCGTCGAACAGGGCCATGCCCTCGTCGGCCGCCAGCGGCAGCATGCCGGAGCGCGCCACCCGGTCCTGGTCGCCGTCGCCCAACTGGCCGCCCATGCCGGCCGACTGCACCCACAGGCCCCAGGCGAGCGAGCTCGCGGGCAGGCCCTGGGCCCGCCGCTGCCGAGCCAGACCGTCCAGGAAGGCGTTCGCCGCCGCGTAGTTGCCCTGGCCGGGCGTGCCGAGCGTACCGGCGACGGAGGAGAAGAGGACGAACGCGGCCAGGTCCGTGTCGCGGGTCAACTCGTGCAGGTGCCAGGCGGCGTCGACCTTCGGACGGAACACCCCGTCCAGACGCTCCGGCGTCAACGCCGTCACCACACCGTCGTCCAGCACACCGGCCGTGTGCACCACCGCCGTCAGCCCACGCTCCGCCGGCACCGAAGCCAGCAGACCGGCCACCGACGCCCGGTCACCCAGATCACAGGCCACCACGTCCACCGACTCGGCGCCCAACCCCCGCAAGCCCTCCACCAGTTCACCAACACCGGCAGCACCGGAACCTCGACGGCTCGCCAGCACCAGATGCCGCACCCCGTGCGCCACCACCAAATGCCGCGCCACCAAAGCACCCAGCGCACCACCACCGCTCACCAGCACCGTGCCCCGCGGATCCAGCGAACCGAAACCCGGCTCCGCCGCCTCCGCACCCGCACCCGCACGCACCAACCGGGGCACCCGCGCCTCCCCGCCGGCCAGCACGACCTGCGGCTCACCCGACGCCACCGCCCGCGCCACCGGACCGCGCGCGTCCGTGTCCGTGTCGACGTCCACCAGGACGAACCGGCCCGGGTTCTCCGCCTGCGCCGACCGCACCAGACCCCAGACCGCGGCCACCGCCGGATCCTGCGCCACCCCACGGGTCAGCACGACCGACGCACCGGAACCCTCACCCGCCAGCCGCTCCCGCATCCACTCCACGGCACGCCCGGCCAGCACCCGAGCCCGCTCCGGACCCTCACCGGCCACCCCACCCACCAGGTCGCCGGTCAGATCCAACACCTCCGGCTCGACAGCGCCACCCTCCGGCAGCACCACCGGCACCCACTCCACCCGGAACAGCGCATCCCCCGCACCACGCCCCGCCGACGACAACTGCTCGGCCGACACCGGGCGGGTCACCAAGGAGTCGACGGCCACGACCTGCTCACCCCGGGCGTCGAAGAGGTCGAGGGCGACGGCGTCGTCCCCCGCCCGCACGGCCCGCACCCGCAGGTGGGTGGCGCCGGCGGCGTGCAGACGGACACCGTTCCAGGCGAACGGCAGCCGGACCTCGTCGGCGGACCGCCCGGGCTCCGCGCAGAAGGTGCTCGCCTGGAGAGCGGCGTCCAGGAGTGCCGGGTGCAGGCCGTAGCGGCCGGCCTCGCCCTGGAGCTGCTCGGGCAGTTCGACCTCGGCGAAGACCTCCTCACCGCGCGTCCACACCGCCCGCAGCCCCTGGAACGACGGCCCGTACACCACACCGGCCCCGGCCTGGCGCTCGTAGAACTCCGCCGGATCCTCCGCCCGGGCGTCCACCGGAGGCCACTGCGTCAGGCTCTCGCCCGCGATGCGGCCCTCCTCGGTGAGCGTGCCGGTGGCATGCCGGATCCACGGCTGGTCGGCGGAAGCGTCCTCGGCGCGCGAGTACACGCCCACCGTCCGGCGCCCGGCCTCGTCCGCACCGGACACGGCCACCCGCAGCTGCACCCCGCCGGTGTCCGGCAGCACCAGCGGCGCCTCGATCACCAACTCCTCGACGGCACCGGCACCCACCTCGTCACCGGCCCGCAGAACGAACTCGACGAGCCCCGAGCCGGGGACCAGCGTGGCGCCGGAGACCACGTGATCGGCGAACCACGGGTGGGTGCGCAGGGAGAGTTTGGCGGTGGCGACGAGGCTGCCGTCCTCGGGCAGTTGGACCAGTGCGCCGAGCAGTGGGTGTTCGGCCGAGGTCAGGCCCGCCGCCGACACGTCACCGGTCGAGGCGCCCGACTCCAGCCAGAACCGCTCGTGCTGGAAGGCGTAGGTGGGCAGTTCCACCGTACGGGCGCCGGTGCCCGCGAACACCGCCGGCCAGTCCGGCTGGACTCCGGCCGCGAACACCGCGCCCAGTCCGGCCACCGCCGACTCCGCCTCCGGCCGACGCGACCGCACCAACGCCACACACCGGACACCCTCCCCGGC
>NZ_JBSFWR010000203.1:0-4470 GCF_053594915.1 Kitasatospora sp. NPDC002543
CCGTCCGTCATCCGGAAACCGCCTCCAGGGCCTCTTCGAGGGTGAACTTCTGCTCGTAGAGTGCCTTGCCCACGATGGCGCCCTCGACAGGCCCGTGCGCCGTCCTCCGGCGCACGAGCCGCCGGCCGGCTAGGGCGCGTCGTGCCCGCCGGCGAGCCGGTCGGCGAGAACGGGGCCGATCTGGGCGAGCTGATCAGGCCTCGTCATTTCACCATGCCGCCCGGTCACCCGGTGCACTTCGATCCGGCCGGTGACGTGCGGCCGCCAGTCCTCGGGCCGCACCGACGGCGCCGGCTCCTCCCTGGTCGCCTCGAAGAAGAGCACATCGCCCCTGAACGTACGGGACTTGAAGGAGTCCAGGACCGCGATGTTGCCGAGGAAGACCCTGGCCATCGCCTCCAGCGCGGCGTCGTCGAGCAGCGCGAACGGGCCGTCCGGGGCCTTCGCGGAGTCCGGGTCGTGGCCGAGCGACTCCAGCAGCGCCCGCACCGCCTCCTCGCCGCCGAGCTCCCGGGCCGGCTCCTGGGCCTGGACGCGGGCTTCCTCCTGGGCCGGCTCGGCCGGGGCGCCGGTGCCGCCCCCGCTCGGGAAGCTGTCCATCAGCACCAGTGCCTCGATCTCCTCGCCCTCCTCCTGGAGCCGGACGGCGAGTTCGTGGGCCACCACCCCGCCGAACGACCACCCCAGCAGCGCGTACGGGCCCTGCGGCTGCACGGACCGGATCAGCGCCAGGTAGTCCTCGACCATGGCGTCGACGCCGGACGGGACGGCCTCCGGGGCCAGCAGGCCGCGGGCCTGGAGACCGTAGAGGGCGCGGTCGCCGTCCAGGTGGCGGAGCAGTCCCGAGTAGACCCAGCTGATGCCGGCCGCCGGGTGCACGCAGAAGAGCGGCCGGGCCGTCGGCCCGCTGCCCCTGCGCAGCGGCAGCAGGGTGGCGAGGGCCCCGTCCCCCTGCCCCGAGTCGTCCAGCCGTCCGGCGAGCGCGGCGACGGTGGGGGCGTCGAAGACGTCCCGGATGCCGATCTCGGCACCGAGGGCGGTGCGGACCCGGCTGATCAGCCGGGCCGCCAGCAGTGAGTGCCCGCCCAGGAGGAAGAAGTCGTCGTCGATGCCCACCGACGGCACCCCGAGGACCTCGGCGAACACCGCGCAGAGGATCTCCTCCTGCGCCGACCGCGCGGCCCGCCCGCCGGTGCTCGCGCCCGCCACCGGCTCGGGCAGGGCCCGCTGGTCCAGCTTGCCGTGCGAGGTCATCGGCAGGGCGTCCAGCACCACCACCGCGGCCGGCAGCATGTGGCGCGGCAGGCGCCCCCCGGCGAAGCGCCGCAGCTCCTCCGGGTCGGCCTCCCGGCCGGCGGACGGCACCACGTAGCCCACGAGCCGCTTGTCCCCCGGCCGGTCCTCCCGCACCACCACGGCGGCCTGCGCCACCGCCTCGTGCGCCAGCAGTACCGCGGCGATCTCGCCCGGCTCGATCCGGAAGCCCCGGATCTTCACCTGGTCGTCCGCGCGCCCCACGTACTCCAGGGCGCCGTCGGCCCGCCACCGGACGAGGTCGCCGGTGCGGTACATCCGCTCGCCCGCCGCCCCGAACGGATTCGCCACGAAGCGCTCGGCCGTCAGACCGGGCCGGCCCAGGTAGCCGCGGGCAAGGCTCTCCCCGGCGATGTACAGCTCACCGGGGACGCCCGGCGGGACGGCCCGCAGGCGGTCGTCCAGGACGAAGAGCCGGGTGTTGCGGATCGGCCGCCCGATGACCGGCCGCTCGTACGCGCCGATCACGGCGTTGGTGGCGTACACGGTGCACTCGGTGGGACCGTACTGGTTGTTGGCCGCGACCCCGGCCCGCCGGAGGTCCGCCCACAGCGCGTCGTCGACCGCCTCGCCGCCGACGTCGACGATCCGGGGCCGGGAGGTGCGCTCCGCGGAGAGCATGCCCAGCTCGATCAGCTGCCGGCAGTACGTCGGGGTGGTCTCGAGGTAGTCGATCCGCTCGTCGTCGAGGTAGTCGACCAGGAGCTCGGGCGTGCGGCGGGTCTCGTCGTCCACCAGGTGCAGCTCGTGGCCGTCCAGCAGCCAGAACAGCAGGAGCCAGCTGGCGTCGAAGGTCGTCGCCCCGATCATGGCGGCGCGCAGGGGGCGGCCGGCCGCCGCGATGTCGGCCCGGTAGACGTCCTCCCGGTGGCTGCGGACGAGGTTGGCCAGGGAGCGGTGCTCGATGAGCACGCCCTTCGGCGTTCCCGTCGAGCCGGAGGTGAAGATGGCGTACGCGGAGTGCTCCGGGCGCAGGGGCGAGAGCCGGTCGGCGTCCGACACGTCGGCGCCGGAACGGCGGGCCAGCTCGGCACCGACCGCGGGGTCGTCCAGGTCCAGCAGCCCCGGCACCGGCCGGGCCGGGTCCGCGAACCGCCCGGCCGTCCCACCGCCGGCGATCACCAGGGCCGGCCGGCCGGTGTCGAGCATGTACCCGACCCGCTCGACGGGGTACTCCGGGTCGACCGGGACGTAGCAGGCGCCCGCCTTCAGGATCGCCAGCAGCGACACGATCAGCTCGACACCCCTCGGGAGCAGGACGGCCACGGACTGCTCCGGCCCCGCCCCGCGGTCGATCAGCAGCCGCGCCAGGCGGTTCGCCCGCGCGTTCAGCTCCCGGAAGGTCAGCGCCTCCCCCTGGAAGACGAGCGCGTTCGCGTCCGGTGTCCGGCGGACGTGCCCCTCGAAGACCGCCGGAACCAGCCCGGTGTCCGCCGGGACCCGCTCGGTGTCGTTCCACTCGACGAGGATCCGCCCGCGCTCGGCCGGGGTCAGGACGTCGACCGCCTCGACCGGCTGGTCCGGGTCCGCGACCAGGGCGGTCAGCAGCCGGAGCAGACGGCCCGCCAGGCCGGACACGGTGCCGCGGTCGAAGAGGTCCGTGGCGTAGTGCAGGACGCCGAGGATGCCGACGGGCGCGCCGGCCGTGTCGCGGTTCTCCACGCAGGTGAGGTTCAGGTCGAACTTGACCGGCGGCATCCCGAAGGACTCGGGCTCCGCGGTCAGCCCCGGGAGGCTCAGGGTGCCCTCCTCGTTGTTCTGCAGCACCAGCATCACCTGGAACAGCGGATGCACGGAACTGGAACGGACCGGGTTCAACTCCTCGACCAGCCGCTCGAAGGGCAGGTCCTGGTGGGTGAAGGCCGCCAGGTCGGTGTCGCGGACCCGGCCCAGGAGCTCGGTGAAGGTCGGGGCGTCCGACAGGTCGGTGCGCAGGACGAGCGTATTGACGAAGAACCCGACCAGGTCGTCCAGCGCCTGGTCAGAACGACCGGCCACCACCGTCCCGATGGGAATGTCGGTGCCGGCGCCCATCCGGGAGAGCAGGGCCGCCAGGGCCGCGTGCAGCACCATGAACAGGGTGACCCCGTGCCGCCGGGCCAACGCGTCCAGTTCGGCGTGCAGTTCGGCGTCGACGTGGAACTGCAGGAGGTCCCCCTGGTGGGAGGCCGCAGCCGGTCGGGGTCGATCGAAGGGCAGCGCGACCTCCTGCGGGGCGCCACGCAACGCCTCGGACCAGTAGGCGAGTTGGCGGTCCATGGTCTCGCCGAGCTGGTGGTGCTGCCAGAGGGTGTAGTCCGCGTACTGGACGGCCAACGGCTCCCAGTCGGGCCGGAGCCCCGCGAGGCGGGCCTGGTAGGCCGAGGCGACGCCCGACCAGAGCGGGCCGGAGGACCAGCCATCGCTCGCGATGTGATGCAGGGTCAGGACGAGCACGGACTCGCTCGCGCCGAGGCTGAACAGGGCTACCCGCAGCGGGAGTTCGGAGGCGAGGTCGAAGGGGGCGAAGGCCTCGGCCGAGATCCGCTCCGCCACCTCCTCGCCCGTGCACTCCACGACCGCGAACGGGATCCGTACCTCCCCGGCGGGCAGGATCAGCTGGCGGGGCTTGCCGTCCACCGCCGGATAGACCGTTCGCAGGGCCTCGTGCCGGCCCACCACGTCACCGATCGCCGCCCGCAACGCCTCGACGTCCACCGGCCCGCGCAGCCGGAACGCGTACGGGCTGTTGTAGGTGGCGGAGGCACCCTCGACCTGGTCGAGGAACCAGAGCCGTTGCTGGGCGAAGGACAGCGGCAGCACCTCGGGGCGTTCCCCCGCCACGAGAGCGGGTCGGGCCGGGCGGCCGTCCTTCAGCCGCTCCGCGACACCGGCGACGGTCGGGGCGTCGAACAGGTCCCGGATGCCGAGTTCGGCACCGAAGGTGGTGCGGATGCGGCTGATCAACCGGGCCGCGAGGAGGGAATGCCCGCCGAGAGCGAAGAAGTCGTCGTCGATGCCGACCGACTGCACCCCGAGGACCTCGGAGAAGACCACGCAGAGGATCTCCTCCTGCGCCGAGCGCGGGGCCCGCCCACCGGTCCCGGCGCTCGTGACGGCGGGTGCGGGCAGGGCCCGCTGGTCCAGCTTGCCGTTCGGCGTGATCGGCAGCGCCTC
>NZ_JBSFWR010000204.1:0-4247 GCF_053594915.1 Kitasatospora sp. NPDC002543
AACGGACTGTTGTACGCCGCCGACGCCCCCTCCAACTGGTCCAGGAACCACAGCCGCTGCTGCGCGAAGGACAGCGGCAGCACCTCCGGCCGCTCCCCCGCCACCAGGGCGGGCCGGGCCGGACGCCCCTCCTTCAGCTTCTCCAGCACCCCGGCGACGGTCGGGTTGCGGAACAGGTCCCGGATACCGAGTTCGGCCTTCAACGTGGTACGGATGCGGCTGATCAACCGGGTCGCGAGGAGCGAATGCCCGCCCAGCGCGAAGAAGTTGTCCTCGACCCCCACCGAAGGCACCCCGAGGACCTCGGCGAAGAACGCGCAGAGGATCTCCTCCTGCGCCGTCCGAGGACCGCGGTTGCCCGGCGCCGCGCCCTGCTCGTTCCCCGGCTCGTCGGACCACGCCCGCTCGGCCCGGGAGAGGAAGTACCGTTCCTGCTCGGGAGAGTCGAACACCTCCCAGCCGGACACGGGAACCTCCGGGTCCTCGGCGGCCACCCCGAGCAACCGCACCAGCCGCTCCCCCAGCAGACCCGCGGTCCCCCGGTCGAACAGGTCGGTCGCGTACTGCAGCAAGACGGTGATGCCCGCGGGCCCGCCGGCGGCGTCGCGGTTCTCCACGCAGGTGAGGTTGAGGTCGAACTTGGCGGGCGGTGTCCCGAACGGCTCGGACTCCGCGGTGAGGCCCGGCAGCCGGAGAGTCCCCTCGTCGTTGTTCTGGAGAACCAGCATCACCTGGAACAGCGGATGCCGACCCAGCGAACGCGCCGGGTTCAACTCCTCCACCAGCCGGTCGAACGGCAGGTCCTGGTGGGTGAAGGCCGCCAGGTCCGCCTCCCGGACCCGGCCCAGCAGCTCGGCGAAGGTCGGCTCGTCCGACACGTCCGTCCGCAGCACCAGCGTGTTCACGAAGAACCCGACCAGGTCGTCCAGCGCCTCGTCCGTCCGGCCGGCCACCACCGTCCCGATCGGGATGTCCGTCCCCGCACCCACCCGCGACAGCAGCGCGGCCACCGCCGCGTGCAGCACCATGAACAGGGTGACCCCGTGCCGGCGCGCCAACGCCTCCAACTCCGCGTGCACCCCGGCGTCCAGCCCGAACTCCAGGAACTCACCCTCGTGCGACGCGGCCTCCGGCCGGGGCCGGTCGAACGGCAGCGCAAGCTCCTGCGGCAGCTCGCCCAGCACGTCACGCCAGTACGTCAGCTGCTCGTCGAGGATCTCGCCGAGCTGGTGGTGCTGCCAGAGGGTGTAGTCCGCGTACTGGACGGCCAGCGGCTCCCAGTCGGGGAGACCGCCCGCGAGGCGGGCCCGGTAGGCCGAGGCGACGCCCTCCCAGAGCGGGCCCGAGGACCAGCCGTCGCTCGCGATGTGGTGCAGGGTCAGCACCAGCACCGACTCGTCCTCACCGAGCGTGAACAACACGACCCGCAGCGGGAGTTCGGAGGAGAGGTCGAAGGAGGCATACGCCTCGGCCGAGATCCGCTCCGTGACCTCCGCCGCCGTGCACGGCTCGACCCTGAACGGGACCCGGACGTTCTCCGCCGGCAGGACCACCTGGCGGGGCTTGCCGTCGACGGCGGGATAGACCGTCCGCAGGGCCTCGTGCCGACCCACCACGTCACCGATCGCCGCCCGCAGCCCCTCGACGTCCACCGAGCCGCGCAGGCGGAAGGCGAACGGACTGTTGTACGTGGCAGCGCCTTCGAGCTGGTCCAGGAACCAGAGCCGCTGCTGGGCGAAGGACAGCGGCAGCACCTCCGGCCGCTCACCCGCCACCAGGGCGGGCCGGGCCGGACGCCCCTCCTTCAGCTTCTCCAGCACCCCGGCGACGGTCGGGTTACGGAACAGGTCCCGGATGCCGAGCTCCGCGTTGAGGGCGGTCCGGATGCGGCTGATCAACCGGGTCGCGAGGAGCGAATGCCCGCCCAGGGCGAAGAAGTTGTCCTCGACCCCCACCGAGGGCACCCCGAGGACCTCGGCGAAGAAGGCGCACAGAATCTCCTCCTGCGCCGTCCGGGGGCCACGACGTTCCACCGTCTCCTGGACCTGCGCGACGACCGCGGCCCGCGCCCGGTCGGACCGGGTCAGGAAGTACCGTTCCTGCTCGGGAGAGTCGAACACCTCCCAGCCGGACACGGGAACCTCCGGGTCCCCGGCGGCCGCCCCGAGCGAGCGCACCAGCCGCTCCGCCAGCATGCCCGCGGTGCGCTGATCGAACAGGTCGGTCGCGTACTGCAGGACCACCGTGATGCCGGCCGGCGCACCGGCGGCGTCACGGTTCTCGACGCAGGTGAGGTTGAGGTCGAACTTGGCCGGCGGCGTGCCGAACGACTCGGTCCCCACGGTGACGTCCGGAAGCTCCAGCGCGCCCTCGCCGTTGTTCTGCAGGACCAGCATCACCTGGAACAGCGGGTGCCGGCCCAGCGAACGCACCGGGTTCAACTCCTCGACCAGCCGGTCGAACGGCAGGTCCTGGTGGGTGAAGGCCGCCAGGTCGGTGTCGCGGACCCGGCCCAGGAGCTCGGTGAAGGTCGGGGCGTCCGACAGGTCGGTGCGCAGGACGAGCGTGTTGACGAAGAACCCGACCAGGTCGTCCAGCGCCTCGTCCGTCCGACCGGCCACCACCGTGCCGATCGGGATGTCCGTCCCCGCACCCACCCGCGACAGCAGGGCCGCCAGGGCCGCGTGCAGCACCATGAACAGGGTGACCCCGTGGCGACGCGCCAGCGCCTCCAACTCGGCGTGCAGTTCGGCGTCCAGCCCGAACTCCAGCAGCTCACCCTCGTGCGAGGCCGCAGCCGGTCGGGGGCGGTCGAAGGGCAGGGCGAGCTCCTGCGGGGTCCCACTCAACGCCTCTGCCCAGTAGGTCAGTTGGCGGTCCATGGTCTCGCCGAGCCGATCGTGCTGCCAGAGCGCGTAGTCCGCGTACTGGACCGCCAACGGCTCCCAGTCGGGCCGGAGCCCCGCGAGGCGGGCCCGGTAGGCCGAGGCGAAGCCCTCCCAGAGCGGGCCCGAGGACCAGCCGTCGCTCGCGATGTGGTGCAGGGTCAGCACCAGCACCGACTCGTCCTCACCGAGCGTGAACAACACGACCCGCAGCGGGAGTTCGGAGGAGAGGTCGAAGGAGGCGAAGGCCTCGGCCGAGATCCGCTCCGCCACGTCTTCTGCTGCGCACGGATCGACCGTGAACGGCACCTGGACAGCCTCCGCGGGCAGGATCAGCTGGCGGGGCTTGCCGTCGACGGCCGGATAGACCGTTCGCAGGGCCTCGTGCCGGCCCACCACGTCACCGATCGCCGCCCGCAGGGCCTCGACGTCCACCGGCCCGCGCAGCCGGAACGCGTACGGGCTGTTGTACGTGGCAGCGCCTTCGAGCTGGTCGAGGAACCAGAGCCGTTGCTGGGCGAAGGACAGCGGCAGCACCTCGGGACGCTCCCCCGCCACCAGAGCCGGTCGGGCCGGGCGGCCGTCCTTCAGCCGCTCGGCGACACCGGCGACGGTCGGGGCGTCGAACAGGTCCCGGATGCCGAGTTCGGCACCGAAAGTGGTACGGACGCGGCTGATCAACCGGGCCGCGAGAAGGGAATGCCCACCCAGCGCGAAGAAGTCGTCGTCGATGCCGACCGACTGCACCCCGAGGACCTCGGAGAAGACCACGCAGAGGATCTCCTCCTGCGCCGAACGCGGGGCCCGCCCACCGGTCCCGGCGCTCGTGACGGCGGGTGCGGGCAGGGCCCGCTGGTCCAGCTTGCCGTTCGGCGTGATCGGCAGCGCCTCCAGCACCACCAGCGCCGAAGGCGCCATGTGCCGGGGCAGCCGGCCGGCCGCGAAACGCCGCAACTCCTCCGTGTCCAGCTCTCGCCCTGCCGACGGCACGACGTAGCCGACCAGGCGCTTGTCGCCCGGACGGTCCTCCCGTACGACGACGGCGGCCTGCATGACCGCTTCATGCCCCTGGAGGACCGCGGCGATCTCGCCCGGCTCGACCCGGAAGCCCCGGATCTTCACCTGGTCATCCGCACGCCCCACGTACTCCAGCACACCATCCGCACGCCAACGCCCCAGATCCCCCGTGCGATACATCCGCTCACCCGGCTCGCCCAACGGGTTCGCCACGAAACGCTCCGCCGTCAAGCCTGCCCGACCGACATAGCCGTGCGCCAGACCGGCCCCCGCCGCATACACCTCCCCCACCACACCCGCCGGCACCGGACGCAACCAACCGTCCAGCACGAACACCCGCTTGTT
>NZ_JBSFWR010000205.1:0-4211 GCF_053594915.1 Kitasatospora sp. NPDC002543
GCGGTGGGTGGCGAGGGCGTCGAGGAAGGTGTTGGCGGCGGCGTAGTTGCCCTGGCCGGCGGCGAGGACCTGGCCTCCGGCGGAGGAGAGGAGGGCGAACAGGCGCAGGTCGAGGCCGGCGGTGAGTTCGTGGAGGTGCCAGGCGGCGTCGGCCTTGGGGGCGAGGACGTCGTGGATGTGCTGGTCGGTGAGTGCGCTGGTGAGGGCGTTGGCGGCGGTGCCCGCGGCGTGGACGACGCCGCGCAGGTTCACGCCGTCGAGGAGTTGGGTGAGGGCGTCGCGGTCGGAGACATCGCAGGCGGCGACGGTCGCCTGGGCTCCCAGGGCGGCGAGTTCGGTGATGAGCTCGTTCGCGCCGGGGGCGTCGGGTCCGCGTCGGCTGGTGAGGAGGAGGCGGCGGACGCCGTGTTCGGTGACGAGGTGGTGGGCGAGGAGGGCGCCGAGGCCGCCGGTGCCGCCGGTGATGAGGACGGTCTCGTCGGCTTCGAAGGTGATCGGCTGGGTTTCGGTGGTGCTGGTGGTCGGGGTGAGGCGGGGGATGAAGAGTTCGCTGTTGCGGATGGCGAGTTCGGGTTCGCCGGAGGCGACGACCGCACTGATCATCTGGGGGAGGGTGGTGAGGTCGTCGAGGTCGGCGAGGGTGATGCGTCCGGGGTTCTCGGCCTGGGCGGCGCGGACGAGGCCCCAGATGGGGGCGCCGGTGAGGTCGGTGATCTCGGGGTGGGCGACGGCGCCCGAGGTGACGACGACCAGGCGCGAGTCGGTGAGGCGGTCGTCGGCCAGCCATGCCTGGAGGGCGTCCAGGACCCGGCCGAGGCCGGCCCGCATGCCGGCCGGTACGTCACCGTTCTGCGGGGCGCACGGCAGGACGATCACGGACGGCAGTTCGTCGCCGTTGGTGGGGAGGTCGTCCCAGGCGATGGTGGACGGGGTGGTGGTGTCGGTGGTGTCGACGGTGATCGGGGCCCACTCCACGGCGAGCAGCGGGGGAGCGGCCTTCACCGCGTCCAACTGCCCCGCCGCCACCGGGCGGCCCAGGACGGAGGCCACGGTCAGCACCGGGACGCCGGCCGCGTCGGCCATGGCCAGGGACATGCTGTCCTGGCCGGTGGAGGCGATCCGGACGCGGAGCGTGGTGGCGCCGACGGCGTGGATGGACACGTCGTTCCAGAGGAAGGGCAGCACCGCCCGTCCGCCGTTGTCTCCGTCACCGGAGAGGAGACGGGCGTGCATCGCGGCGTCGAACAGCGCCGGGTGGAGGCCGAAGAGACCGCCCAGCTCCTGCTCGCTCTCGGGGAGCACGATCTCGGCGAAGGTCTCGTCGCCGCGCTGCCAGGCGGCCTTGAGTCCCTGGAAGACCGGGCCGTAGCCGTAGCCGAGCTCGTTGAGGGCGGCGTAGGCGTCCGTGAGGTCGATCTGTTCGGCCTCGGCCGGAGGCCATGCGGTGAGGTCGGCGTGCGAGGCGCGCGCTGTGGCGCGGCCGTTCAGCAGGCCCTGGGCGTGCAGGGTCCACACGCCGGAGTCGTCGCCGCGGGAGTGCACGGTCACCGTGCGGTCGCCGTTGCCGTCGAGGACACCGACCGCGACCTGGACGGACACGCCACCGCGCTCGGGGAGCACGAGCGGTGCCTGCAGGGCGAGTTCGGAGAGGACCTCGCAGTCGGCCTGCCGTCCGGCGTGCAACGCCAGCTCGACGAAGCCGGTGCCCGGGAAGAGGATCGTGTCCCCGATGCGGTGGTCGGCCAGCCAGGGGTGGGTGTCGACGGAGAGGCGGCCCGTCAGCAGGACGCTCGAGTCCGGCAGGAGCGCCGCCGCGCCGAGCAGCGGGTGGTCGGTGACGTCCAGGCCGGCGGCGGAGACGTCGGTGGTGGTGCTGACGGCGTTGACCCAGAAGCGTTCGTGCTGGAAGGGGTAGGTGGGCAGGTCGGTGTGGCGGGCGTCGAGGCCGGTGAAGGCGGTGGCCCAGTCGATGGGCACACCGGTGGTGTGGAGCGAGCCCAAGGCTGCGAGGAGGGTTCGGGTCTCGTCGCGGTCGCGGCGCTGGGTGGGGATGACGGTGGTGTCTTCGGTCGTCTGCTGGGCCATGGCGGTGAGGACGGCGTCGGGGCCGATCTCCAGCAGGGTGGTGACGCCGTTGTCGGCAAGGGTGCGGACGGCGTCGGTGAAGCGGACGGCGGCGCGGACCTGGTCGACCCAGTACTGCGGGTCGGTGAGTTCGGTGGTGGCGAGGGTGCCGGTGACCGTCGAAACGAGCGGGATGGTGGGCTCGTGGTAGGCCAACTGGGCTGCCACGGTGGCGTACTCGGCGAGCATGGGCTCCATGAGGGCGCTGTGGAAGGCGTGCGAGACGCGCAGGCGCGAGGTGCGGCGGCCCTGGGTGGCGAAGCGCTCGGCGAGCGCCTCGACAGCGGCGGCTTCGCCTGAAATGACGACGGAGCGGGGGCCGTTGAGGGCCGCGATGTCCACGCCCTCGGTCAGGTGCGGGGTGACCTCGTCCTCGGTGGCCTCGATGGCGGTCATGGCGCCGCCGGTGGGCAGTGCCTGCATCAGCTTGCCGCGTGCGGCGACGAGTCGGGCCGCGTCCGGCAGGGACCAGACGCCCGCGACGTGCGCGGCGGCCAGCTCGCCGATGGAGTGCCCGGCGAGGTACTGCGGCTGAACACCCCACGACTGCAGGAGCGCGAAGAGCGCGACCTCGACGGCGAAGAGGGCGGTCTGGGTGTACACGGTCTGGTTGAGGAGGTCACCGTCCTCGCCCCAGATCACCTCGCGCAGGGGTCGGTCGAGCCATCGGTCCAGCTCCGTGCAGACCTCGTCGAAGCGGGCCGCGAACACGGGGTGGGCGTTGTACAACTCCTGTCCCATGCCGAGGCGCTGGGCGCCCTGGCCGGTGAACAGGAACCCGGTGGTCCCGCCGGAGCGGGCCGCACCCGCGAGCGGTTCGGTGCCGTCGGCGATGCGGTCGAGCGCGGTGAGCAGTTCCTCGCGTCCGGCGGCAGCGACGACCGCCCGGTGCTCGAACACCGTGCGTGCCGTGGCGAGGGTGTGGGCGAGGTCGACGATCCGGAGACCGTCCTTGTTCCTCAGCCGGGAACCAAGGCGTGCGGCCTGGTCGCGCAGTGCGGCACTGGTCCGGGCGGTGAGGACCACGGGGACCAGCGGCTCGGGCGAGCCGGCGGCCGCGAGGGGTTCCTCGGCCCGTTCGACGCCTTCGATGATCACGTGGGCGTTGGTGCCGCTGAGGCCGAAGGAGGAGACGCCGGCCCGGCGGGGTCGGTCGCCGAGGGGCCATGCGCGCGGCTCGGTGAGCAGTTCGACGGCGCCGGCCTCCCACTCCACCTGCGAGGAGCGCTGCTCGGCGTGGAGCGTGGGCGGCATGATGCCGTGGCGCATGGCCTCGACGACCTTGATGACGCCCGCGACGCCTGCGGCGGCCTGGGTGTGGCCGAGGTTGGACTTGATGGAGCCGAGGTGGAGGGGCTGGTCGGCGGGCCGGTTCTGGCCGTAGGTGGCGATGAGGGCCTGGGCTTCGATCGGGTCGCCCAGGCGGGTGCCGGTGCCGTGCGCCTCGACCACATCGACGTCGGCGGTGGTGAGGCCTGCGGCGGTGAGGGCCTTGCGGATGACGCGCTGCTGGGAGGGGCCGTTGGGGGCGGTGAGGCCGTTGGAGGCGCCGTCCTGGTTCACGGCCGAGCCCTTGATGACGGCCAGCACCGGGTGGCCGTTGCGGCGGGCGTCGGACAGCCGCTCCAGCAGGAGCATGCCGACACCCTCGGAGATGCCGGTGCCGTCGGCGGCCTCGGAGAACGACTTGCTGCGGCCGTCGGCGGCCAGTCCGCGCTGTCCGCTGAAGTAGACGAACATGTCGACGCTCGACATCACCGTCACACCACCGGCGAGGGCGAGCGAGCACTCGCCCTGTCGGAGGGCCTGGCCGGCCCAGTGCAGGGCGACCAGGGAGGAGGAACAGGCGGTGTCGACGGTGACGGCCGGCCCCTCCAGGCCGAACGTGTAGGAGACCCGGCCGGTGACCAGGCTGCCGCCGCTGGTGGAGCCGAGGTCGCTGCCCATCCCGTAGTCGTGCGACATGACGCCGGCGAAGACGCCGGTGGCCGAGCCCTTGAGGGTGGTGGGGTCGATGCCGGCTCGTTCGAGGGCTTCCCAGGAGGTCTCCAGGAGGAGGCGTTGCTGGGGGTCCATGGCGAGGGCTT
>NZ_JBSFWR010000206.1:0-4154 GCF_053594915.1 Kitasatospora sp. NPDC002543
AGGGGGGACCCTGTGGGAGAGTAGGACGCCGCCGAACAATTCTTCTGAAGAACCCCCATCCGGGTCCCGGATGGGGGTTCTTCGCGTTTCCGGACAGGGGCGCGTGCGCTATTCCTCGGAATCGGACTCCGAATCCGGCCGGGAACCGGAGCCGGAGCCGGAGTCGGGCTCTGATCCCGAACCCGGCTGCGGCTTCTCGGTGGCTCCCTGTCCCTGGGCCCGGGCCGGCTGCTGGGCATCGGGCTGCGGCGTCCGGGGCGCCTGCGGCGCTTCCGACACCTGACCGGATGCCCCACCGGATGCCGGAGCGGACGCCTGATCCGATGCCTCGGCCGTTGCCTGGGCCTGATCGGTGGGAGCCGCGGAGGCCTCCGCGGTCCCCCAGACCGGCCGGCTGAGCCACTTGTCCGCGTTGTTGGTGAGCCGGACGACGCCCGTCCCGTCCGGGTGCATGCTGTAGAGGTCGGTGCCGGCGCCCGCGGGCGCCTGGACGAAGACGATGGACTTGCCGTCGGGAGCGTAGGCGGCCGTGCCGTAGAAGACGTCCGACGGGGCGGGGGTGAGGGCGCCGACGGCGCTGCCGTCGGGGTGGACGGTGTAGATGCCGCCGCCGGGAGCGTTGTCGGGGCCGGCCGGGTAGGTGGTGAAGAGGATCTGGGTGCCGTCGGGGGACCAGTCCGCGCGGTCGCCGGCGCGCAGTTCCCACGGCGTGAGCTGGCGCAGGCCGGTGCCGTCCGCGCTGACGACGTAGATGGCGCGGCTGTTGGCGGGCTGCCCGGTGGCGCTGGTGCGGTACTCGAAGGTGAGCTGTTTGCCGTCGGGGGACCAGCTGGGGTTGCCGACCGCACCGGAGTAGGGCTTGTCGTTGGTGAGGAAGGTGAGCCGCTGGACGTCGGTGCCCTCGGGGCTCATCAGGTAGAGGTCGGAGTACTGGATCTGGTGGCTGCCGGACGGGTCCTGGGTGCCCCAGGAGCGGCTGAAGGCGACCTGTTTGCCGTCCGGGGAGAAGGCGGGAGCGCGTTCGTCCTCGTTGGCGCAGTCGGCGGTGCCGCTGTCGCAGAGCTGGCTGATCCGGTGCTCGGGGCCGCCGGCGGTCGGGACGGTGAAGAGCCGGGCGGCTCCGGTCTGCGGGTCGGTGCGGTCGAAGGCGATGGTGGTGCCGTCGGGGGACCAGTCCGGGCGGTCGTCGAGCGCGTGGGCCGGTGGTTGGGTGACCTGTCGCTGGCCGGTGCCGTCGGGGGAGAGGGTGACGATCGCACTGGTGGTGCGGGAGGCGTCGGTGTAGGCGCGGCTGACGATCAGCCCGTTGTGCACGGCGGCCGCGGGGGCTCCGATGGCCGCGCCGACGACGCCCGGGGTCGCGGCGGTCGCCTCGGGGGCGGCGGTGGGGACCTCCGGCCGGATCTCGGAGAGCGGGATGTCCCCGGGTTCGGCCCCGCAGCCGGTGAGCAGGGTGCCCAGAAGCAGAAGGCCCGCACCGGCGCTCGCGCGGGTGCGGGCCCTGCCCGTGGACGACTGCCGTGTGCCGGTGGTGATCCGTGCCATCTCCGCCTCCGTGCCTTTCGACCGCTCCGACGTCTCGCCCCCGCCGCGGATTCAGGACGAAGGCCCCTGAAAGGAGCTGTCACTGTGTCAGACGGGGAGCATCGGCGACCGGGCGACACGCGACGGGCCTCGTTCGCTCGATCGCACGGAGTAGAGAGGGGAGGAGGAGGGAGAAGGGGAGCGGATCAGCCCCGGGCGGCGCGGCGTTCGGCCTTGGCGAGCGCCTCCGCCTCGTCCTCGGCCTCGGCGACCTCCAGGGTGGGCGCGGTGCCGCCGAGCTGGGCGGGCAGCCACCAGGTGTCATCCGGGCCGGAGGGCTTGCCGGGGTACTCGCGCTGGGCCCGGTCGAGCATCTCGGTCATCGCGGCGCGCAGCCGCCGGGTGACCATCACGGGCTTGTCGTCGGGCCCGAGGTGAATCGGTTCTCCGATCATGATGGTGACCGGGACGTGCCGCTTGGTGAGGGTCTTGGGGCGGCCCTTGGTCCAGAGCTGCTGGGTGCCCCAGAGCACGACGGGCAGCAGCGGCGCGCCGGAGTCGGCGGCCATCCGGGCGGCGCCGGTCTTGAACTTCTTGAGCATGAAGGAGCGGCTGATGGTGGCCTCGGGGAACACCCCGACCACCTCGCCGGCCTTGAGGGCGCGCACGGCGGCCTCGTACGCGGGCTGGCCGTCGGCGCGGTCCACCGGGATGTGCTTCATGCCGCGCATCAGCGGGCCGGAGACGCGGTGCTTGAAGACGTCGTCCTTGGCCATGAAGCGGGTCTTGCGCTTGCCGCCGCGGTACGCGCCGAGGCCGGCGAAGAGGAAGTCCAGGTAACTGATGTGGTTGCTGACCAGTACCGCTCCCCCCCTGGCGGGGATGTGTTCGGCACCCACGATCTTGATCCGCACGTCGAGTGCGCGGAAGGCGGTGAGTGCGGCGCCGATCACCGGCGGGTACACGAACTCTGCCACGGTCAGTCCTGACTTCCACGGGCCGGGGCCCGGTTCGGCGGGTACCCGCTCCGTTGTGCGGGTGGTGCCGACCGGAGCACGGCACGCCGCGGCGGTCACGGGTGATTCACGGAGATGATCCCCCGAACGAGTGCCTGCTGTCACCTGAGGCGTGCGGTCAAGCGAATATTGGCGGTGTGATCTCCGTGATGAATTCGAACGGGAACTTTTCCGCCCCCGGCGTCAGGCTCCGGCGGTGAGGCGGCCCCGGGCGCGCCGGACCAGCGGGTAGAGCTCGCAGCCCACGCAGTAGCCGAACGCGGCGTTGACGAAGGCGCAGGTGAGGGCGGCCGAGACGGCCAGCGCGCCGAGCCACGTCACGTCGGAGCAGTAGCCGAGGGTGCCGACCGCGGCGAACACCAGGAGGACGCCCTGGTCGAAGCGGAGCGTCCGTTCGTCCGCCGTAGCGGAGGGCGGTGCGAGCCGGGGGAGCACGAGCGCCTGGAACAGTCGGACGTACGGGGACAGGCGCAGGCCGCCGAGCGCGCCGAGGGCGAGGAGGACCGTCTGGGTGGCCAGCAGGGGGCAGTTGCCGGTGCGCAGGACGACGGCCAGGACCATCGAGGTGAGTGCTGCGGCGAAGCGGAAGCCGCGGGGATCGGTCTGCAACGGGGCTCCGGAGGGTCGCGACGGACGGTGGCGGGGGCGTCAGCCTCGCCGTCGAAGGGCGGCCCGGGCCGGGGTGACGGCGCGACGGCGGGCCGGCCGGGGCGTCGGGCGACAGTCGGAGTCCATCGGCCGATCGTACGTGCCCGTGCGCCGGTGGTCGACCGGGTTTCGGGAGGTGCTCCGGGGTGTGTTCGGGGCACCTCGGGCGCTGCCGCAGACTGGAGGGATGACCGGGCCGACGACGTGCGTTGTCGTGCCTCGACGGGGGCCGGGCCCGGCCCGCCGCGGAGCGGGAGTGACGGGAGGCCGAGGGTGAGCAGCGGGGACGGGGCGGACGCGGTACGGCTGTCGGAGGCCGAGCTGGGCGGGCCGCTGGGCGCGCGGGCGACGCTGGTGCAGTTCTCGTCGGCCTTCTGCCAGCCCTGTCGGGCGACCCGCCGGGTGCTCTCCGAGGTGGCGGGGATGGTCGACGGGGTCGAGCACGTCGAGGTGGACGCCGAGGAGCGGCTGGAGCTGGTCCGCCGGCTGGAGGTCCGGCGGACGCCCACCGTCCTGGTGCTGGACGCGGAGGGCCGGGTGGTGCGGCGGGCGGCGGGGCAACCGCGCAGGGTGGACGTGATCGCGGCGCTCGGGCGCGTGGTGTGAGCGCCGTGTGAGCAATCGCGCCGCACTTGTTCCGCCCCGTCGGGTGGAGTCGGCCCCGGGCTGGGGCAGGATGGGCGCAGGCGGCGGGAGCAGCCGCACGGCATAAGCTACTGGCCAGTAGTGACCGCCGGACTACCGGCGAGTATGCTGCCAGGAAGTTCCGGACCGGCACGGGAATTCGCTGCCCGGAGTGGGTGCGAGCCGTGTTCGCGCCCGCTTGCGCCGCCGCAGCCGCCGGACGAGACCAGTACAGGAGACAAGGCCGTGAGCTTGAGGATCGTTGTCTGTGTGAAGTACGTGCCGGACGCGACGGGTGACCGTCGTTTCGCGGACGACCACACCACGGACCGGGAGGGTGTG
>NZ_JBSFWR010000207.1:0-4104 GCF_053594915.1 Kitasatospora sp. NPDC002543
TCGAGGGCAACCCCCTGAAAGCCATACCCGGAGTCTCTGGGCCTCTGGACCTTACGACGGCCCGTCCAACCCACCAACAACGTAGGACCCCCTGAAGGGCAGTGGCGTGGACTACGGACTGATGTCGTTCGGATCGGCGCTCGGCGAACCCGTCGCCGTCGCGGACGTCGCCGCGCAGTACACCGAGGACGTCGAACGCGTCCTCGCGTACGGGTACCGCGCCATCCACCGCAGCCCGGACGGCGTCGGACTCACCGACCTGGCCGTCGACGCCGCCCGCGCCGCCCTGGACGCCTCCGGCACCGACCCCGCCGAACTCGACCTGGTGGTCCTCGCCATCACCGACATCCCCGAGTACCTGTACTGGGACGCCGCCGCCGCCCTCCAGGCCCGCCTCGGCGCCCACCGCGCCGAAGCCGTCCTCGTCAACCAGGGCTGCGTCAGCGGGATCACCTGCTTCGACCTGCTCGCCGGCCGCTTCGCCACCCACCCCCAGTACCAGCGCGCCCTGGTCGTCGGCGCCAACCGCACCTGCGAACCGTACTGGAACCGGATGCACACCAACTCGCTGCTGTTCTCCGACGGCGCCGGCGCCGCGGTCGCCGGACGCGGCCACCCCGAACTGCGCTGGCGCGCCAGCGAGGCGATCAGCGACGGCCGCTACGCCGACCTCTTCCGGATGGACCAGGGCGGAGCGGCCGCCCCCTTCCGCGGCGGCCGGACACCCCCGCCGGCCCGCGACGCCTGGGAACTCATGGAGTTCTTCGACTACGACACCGAACGCTTCCAGGAACTCCTCGCCCTGATGGGCGAACGGGTGCACGAGGTCGTCGCCCGGGCCTGCCGGCGGATCGGCGCCTCCGTCCCGGACCTGGCCCGGGTCGTCCTGCTCAACGACAACAAGGGCACCCTGACCAAACTGGCCGACCGCCTCGGCCTGCCCGTCGAACGCACCAACCTCGACATCTCCCTGGCCCGCGGCCACTTCGGCGCCGCCGACCACCTCCTCGACCTCCACCACCACCACGCCTCCGGCCACCTCGGCCACGGCGACCTGATCGCCCTGGCCGGCATGGGCCGCGGCATGCACTGGGCCTGCACCCTGCTGGAGTGCTGACCGTGGCAACGGTGAACTCGCTTGCACAACCGGAAGGTTGGCCGTGCACATAGGCTATTGCCGGCCGCCGGACCGTCCCTATACTGCCGTTGCCCGTCGGCCAGAACCCGGCCGCGGGCATCCGCTGCCGCGCCCGGCCGGGCCGGGCGGCCGCCCGTACGAGGGAGAACCGATCATGGTCAAGCACTACCTCAAGTACGCCTTCAGCACCCTCACCGCCGCGATGTTCCTCCACATGGTCTGACCCGACCGACGGGCCGACCCGGTCACCGGGCCGGCCCGACCGACCCCGGCCGGGGCCGGGTGGCGCACCGTCCGACCCTGGCCTGGGGAGAAACCGCTTGTTCGCGACCGCGCTGAGTCAACTGCGCTACGGCGCAGCCATCCTGACGAACCGTCGGATACGCCCGAAAGACCTCGAACGCCTCTCCCGCGACCTCGTCGCCACCATCGCCGAATTCGGCGAACCCGGCGAGGACTCCGCCCTGCTGCCCGGCCGCGCCGGACACGTCGACCCCAAGGTGCGGCGCGAAGTCACCCGCCGCAGCCTGCGCGCCACCGCCGGCGCCGCCGCCCGGCACACCGCCCACTACCGCCGGCAGTTCGCCGAACTCGACCTCGACCCGGCCACGTTGGAACCCGAGGACTGGACCCGCGTCCCCGTCACCCCCAAACAGGCCCTGCGCGCCCTGCCCGCCGCCTTCGTCTCCGACGCCGCCACCCCCGCCCTGATGGCCCTCACCACCGGCACCAGCGGCACCCCCACCGCCGTCTGGTTCTCCCGCGCCGAACTCGAGTACGCCATCGCCTTCAGCACCATCTCCGCCGTCCTCGGCCTCGGCCTGCGACCCCGCCACACCGTCGCCTACGCCGGCTGCTCCCGCGCCACCCTGCCCCTGGTCAACGCCGAGGAATCCGCCACCCGCGCCGGCGCCGGCTTCGTCCAGTTCGGCACCATCGGCCCCGCCGTCGCCCTCGACCGCCTCGCCGCCCCCCTCGGCCTGCCCGGCAAGGACCCCCGCATCACCCACCTCACCACCTCCGCCTCCTACCTCGCCGCCCTCGTCCAGGAAGCCGAACAACACCAGTGGCAGAGCGCCGACTTCGGCCTCCGCTCGATCAGCGTCGGCGGCGAGGTGCTCTCCGCGCCACTGCGCCGCCGCGCCGAAGCCGTCTTCGGCGCCACCACCACCTCCGCCTACCTGATGACCGAGATCATCCCCGCCGGCGCCACCCCCTGCACCCACGGCCACCTCCACCACACCACCGAGTTCGGCCACCTCGAAGTCCTCGACCCGCTCACCGGGCAACCCACCGCCCCCGGCGCCACCGGCACCATCGTGCACACCCCCTACGTGCCCTACCGCGACTGCACCCTGCTGCTGCGCTACGACACCGGCGACCTCGTCCGCCTGCCCGCCCAACCACCCACCTGCGAACTCGCCCACCTGCCCGCCACCTCCGAGATCCTCGGCCGCTGGAACGGCCCGCTCAGCACCACCGTCACCACCCGCGACGTCCTCGACCTCGTCGAAGCCGAACCCGAAATCCCGCTGCCCGCCCGCCACGCCCTCACCGAAGGCCCCGACGGCCCAAGCGGACCCGCCCGCCTCCACCTGCTCGTCCACCGCCTGCCCGCCACCGCCCTGCACGGCCGCCTGGAGGACCGCGCCCGCGCCGCCGGCCTCCACCTGGCCGACATCGTCCTGCACGAGGACCGCGCCGCCATGCCCCCGACCGCACCCCTCCGCGCCGACCTGCGCGAACACACCTTCGACACCCCCGGCCGCGGAGGCACCGCATGAACGCCGACCCCGCCGCCCTGACCGCCCTCAGCGCCGCCGTCGCCGCCGAGACCGCCCTCGCCGCCCACTACCTCGCCCGCATCCGGATGCCCCGCCCCCCGGTCGGCGTCTACACCGGCGGCGACATCGCCGTCCTGTGCGCCGGCGTCGTCCTCGCACCCCTCCTCTACACCGCCCTGCCCGGCGCCGCCGTCTCCGCCGTCTTCGGCCTCGTCGGCTGCCTGGCCCTCCAGTTCACCCTCGCCCCGCTGCTCGCCGGCACCCCGCTGCGCGCCACCCCCTGGTCCTGGGCCGCCGCCCTCACCGCCACCGCCGCCACCGCGCTCGCCGCCCTCACCGGCCACCCCGGCGCCGCCCGCGCCGGCAGCGACCTGATCATCGCCACCGCCGTCATCGGCGTCGCCAACCTCTGGACCCAGAGCGGCATGCGCTCCACCCACACCGCCGCCCTCGCCGCCGTCCTCACCGGCTACGACCTCGCCGCCACCACCCTCACCGACACCACCACCCGCTTCTTCGCGCAGGTCCAGGACCGCCCCTTCGCCCCCATGCTCGCCCTCACCGGCGGCCCCACCCCCGTCGCCGTCGGCCTCGGCGACCTCCTGCTGCTCGTCCTGTACCCGCTCGTCGCCGCCAAGGCCCACGGCCGCACCGCCGCCCTCACCGCCGCCCTCGCCGGCCTGCTCACCACCAGCGCCGTCAGCGCCTGCTTCGCCGCCGGCTGGCTCACCACCGGCTTCCCGCTGCTCACCGCCCTCGGCCCGCTGATCGTCGCCCAGCACCTGTACTGGCGGCGCCGCTCGGGCGGCGAACGCACCACAGCCCAGTGGCGCGCGGGCCACCCCCTCCCACTGCGGACCCCCGCCCACGCGCCCGGCGGCACACCCCCGGGCGCATAGGGACCGTCTCCTGGCTCCTGCCGGGCCCGCGACGCCCCCCAGCCTTCGGCCGGGAGGGCCCCAAGACACAAGCGCACCTCGCCGCGTTGTCGTCGGCCGACTTCCCACGCGGACAGTGGACGGGCTGCGCCCGGGCCGTCCCGAACACCGAGTGCCCTCCCGGCCCCTCCGGCAGGGACACCAAGGTGCGGGCGGGGCTCGTGTGCGGGCACGCGAGCCCCGCCCGAAGAGGTACGAGCAGCACCTGGACGTCGACTTCACCAAGTTCGACCCGCAGAACCAC
>NZ_JBSFWR010000208.1:0-4050 GCF_053594915.1 Kitasatospora sp. NPDC002543
GCCTCGGCGGCGAGGACAGCCGGCTCTCGCTGACCGACACGGCGGGCGCCCTGGCCGACACCGCCACCACGACCACCACCACCGTGGTGGGGCAGACCGGCCTGACCGACCTCACCCGGCTCTGAGTCCGGCCCCGGTACGAGGGCCCGGCACCCCGGCCGCGCGGCGGGATGCCGGGCCCTCGTGCGCCCGGGCCCTCGTGGGCCCGGAGGGTCAGCCCGGGAGGAGGCCGGTCAGCCCGCCGACCAGCGGCAGGTCCTTGACGCCGCCGCCGGCGCTCAGCGGGCCGGTCAGCGTCCCGGTGCCGACCGCGGGCAGGCCCTGGTCCGGCTGGAGGGCCGCGCCGTTGTTGAGGAAGTCGGCCGAGGAGTTCGCCCACGGGTCCAGCCGCAGGCTCTTGATCGGCGCGATGCCGTAGCCGAGGCCGGTGGTCGTCCCGCCCAGGGCCTGACCGAGGTCGGTCTTGGTGAGGGTGGCCGGGCCGGCCGGAGCCTCGCCCTGGGCGGCGGCCTGCGCCGAACCGGCGCCGAACAGCACCGCGACACCCGCGGCGGCGGCCAGGGCGGCCGCGCTCTTCTTCGAAACCATCGTGATCACCCTTCGGTGGATCGGGAATCCCGGACGGCTGTCCGGGGACGCCGAACTGCCCCCCGGCCGGCTGGTCGGGGGGCAGTACGGCCGGAACACGTGCCGATCGGGGATCAGCAGTCGTCCGCGGGCGGCGCTTCCACGTTGGCGCAGGTGTTGCCGAACGCCGGGTTCAGCAGGCCGACCAGGTTGATGGAGTTGCCGCACAGGTTGACCGGCACGTGCACCGGAATCTGGATCTGGTTGCCGGAGATGACGCCGGGGGAGTTGGCGGCGACGCCCTCGGCGCCCGCGCTGGCGGCGGCGGAGCCCGCCGCGCCCAGCACCAGGCCTGCGGCGGCGGCGGAGAGGACGGCGGCCTTCTTGATGTTCTGCATGGGGGGTTGATCTCCTCGATCACACACGGGTGGAGCGCGCCGTGCCCCGGCACTGCGGGGCGCGGCACGGGCTCGGGTGAATCAGCTGTCGCCGGTGCGGCGAGAGCGGGTTCAGCCGGCGTTGACGCACTCGTTGCCGAACGCCGGGTTCAGCAGCGCGATGATGTCGATGGTGTTGCCGCACAGGTTGATCGGGATGTGGATCGGCACCTGGATCTGGTTCCCGGAGAGCACACCGGGCGAGCCGGCGGCGACGCCCTCGGCGCCCGAGCTGGCGACAGCACCGCCGGCGGCACCCAGCACCAGGCCGCTGGCGGCCAGGGACAGGATGGCGGCCTTCTTGAAGTTGCGCATGTCATTCCTCCGATTTCTGCCCGACGGAAGGGAAATGTCGGGAGTCGGGCGAGCACGAAATACTCACCCGCCGGCTTAAGGGATTGCCGTGATTGTCACTCGGTCGGCGCACGTCGGCGTGTTCCGCCCATGGCTCGGGCGCGGCCGCGGCTGCCGGGTCGCATTGCCTCGTGAATCGATTCCCGCACGGCCGGGAAAGGGTCCGGAAAGGCGCGACCAGGTGGAATTCCGGTCGGGCGGTCCGGCACGGGTTGCCGGACGCCGGGTTTGGGAGGCCCGCCGCGTGGGGGCCGTGGAGACCGGGTTCCGTGAGGGAGAACGAGGCACCGCGCACGGGGATACGGTCCGGTCCTCCGATCACCCGAATGCCCGGCCCGCGGCGCCGTTGCGCCGGACGGGTGACAGTGCGGGGAGCGTCGCAACCCGCCCCGCGGGGTCTCGTTCTAGATGTCGCACTCCCCGTGCATATCTGTCGATCAGTCAGGAGGCTCACATGAGCATCAAGAAGACCGCCGCCGTCGGCGCGGCCGTGGTGGGCATCGTGGCCACCGGCGCCGGTTCCGCGATGGCCAGCTCCGGCGCCCAGGGTGTCGCCGCCGGTTCCCCCGGTGTCGTCTCGGGCAACCAGATCCAGGTTCCGGTGCACGTTCCGGTGAACGTCTGCGGCAACACCATCGACATCATCGGCCTGCTGAACCCGGCGTTCGGCAACAAGTGCGCCAACGTGGGCTGAGCCCGCACTCCCGGTTCGGCCGGGACGAGCCGCCGTTCCGCACCTCCCTCCTGGGGTGCGGGGCGGCGGCTCTTCGCTGTGCCGGGAACCCGCCGACCGGTCGGGGCCGGGCCGTGTCAGGAGTCTTGTTGTGTTACTTGTCAGTTCCTAGAATGCGAGACCTGCTCACCTTTTCTGCTCCTCTCTTGCTCCGCGCCGCTCGGCTCCCCCGCTCGGGCGGTCCCCCACCCCCGCAAGGAGTCGCGTGTGACCAGGTCCCTCCCGTCGGCGGCACGGCGAACGCGCACCGGCGCGTCCCGGTGCGCCGCCCTGCTCGCCACCGGAGTCCTCCTCGCCACCCTCGGCCTGGCCGGTGCCCCCGCCGCCCTGGCCGACCCGGCCCCGGCCCCGGCCGCGGCCACCCGTCCGGCCGCGATCGTCGCACTCGGCGACAGCGCCATCTCCGGCGAGGGCGCCGGCACCGACACCAACGACGGCTACTTCCCGGAGACGGACAGCCCCACCAACTACTGCCACCGGCACCCCAAGTCGGAGATCTTCGTCACCGACATCCCCGGGGTCACCCCGATCGACCTCGCCTGCTCCGGCGCCCAGACCGGCGACCTGGTCAGCGACCCGGAGCTGGCCAAGATCACCGGCCCTGGCAGCGGCGACTTCGGCGAGCCCAAGCAGGACGTCAAACTGGCCGACACGGCGGCCAGGTACGACGTCAAGATGGTCGTCGTCACCATCGGCGCCAACGACGACTTCGACTTCAGCGGGATCATGATGCACTGCCTCGCGCAGTACTTCCCGATCCCCAAGGACCAGGGCTGCCGGGACACCATCGGCAGCGACGAGATCCGCCGGCGCGCCAAGGGCGTCCAGCCCAAGGTGGTCGCGGCGCTCCAGAACATCCGTCAGACCATGCGCCGGGCCGGCTACGCCGACTCCTCGTACCAGCTGGTCTACCAGTCGTACTTCAACCCGATCACCCCGGACATCCGGCGCAACGACTACCTCGGCAAGGTCGCCGACGGCTGCCCGGCCTTCCCCGAGGACCTCGCCTGGGGCCACAACTGGGTGGTGCCGACGCTCAGCGACGCGCTGCGCGGCGCGGCCGAGCAGGTGCCCGGCGTCCGCTACCTGGACCAGCGGCGGGTCGCCTTCGGGCACGAGGTCTGCGCGGAGTGGACGACCTCGCCGTACGAGTACACCAACGGGGACGTCATCAACCTCTCCGAGTGGGTGCGCAACGGCTGCGACTCGCAGATCGGCATCCCCGGGCTGTGCATGAACATGGTCCGGCAGTCGTACCACCTGCGGGTGGCCGGCTACCGCGGTGAGGGCGTCTGCCTCGGCCAGTTCTTCGCCCGGCCCGAGCTGGCGCAGGCGTACTGCACGCTCAACCAGCAGAACACCACCTCGATCCAGCCGCTGACGCCCGGACAGCCGTTCGACGACGCCCCCGAGGACGGCTCCTGGTACCAGCTGACCAACGCGGCCAGCGGCAACGTGCTCGACCTGACCGGCGGCGGCACCTACGGCGACTCCACCAACGGCCGGCCCGCGATCACCTATCCCGCCGGCGGCGGGCTCAACCAGTCCTTCGTCCTGGAGGCCAAGGCCGGCGGCAGCTACGAGCTCGACTTCAGCGGCAACCGGAACATGTGCCTGGACGCCAACGGCGCCTCCACCGCCCCCGGCACCCGGATCCAGCAGTGGGGCTGCACCGGCGGCGGCAACCAGCACTGGGTGTTCAAGCCGGCCGGCAACGGCCGCTACAAGGTCGCCGACTCCCAGGACCAGAGCAAGGTCCTGGCCGCCGGCAGCACCCTCGACGCCAAGGGCAACCCGTACGTCGAACTCGCCACCGACACCGGCGCCGCCAACCAGCTCTGGCAGCTCACCAAGCTCGGCATCGTCTACGTCCACGGCTGATCCGCCCCGCACGCGCTCCCAGGCCGCCGCCGCCCCACCCCGGCGGCGGCCGCCCCGTTCCCCGCCGGGAAACCCGGC
>NZ_JBSFWR010000209.1:0-4009 GCF_053594915.1 Kitasatospora sp. NPDC002543
GGCGCCGACACCCCCGTCATCACCCTCGACGCCCGCCGCCGCGACAGCGCCAAGAGCGCCCTCATCACCCTCGTCGAACACGCCCTCCTCGCCCGGCTCCGCTGAGCCCGCGGGCCGCCGCACGGCCCCGGCCGGTCCGCCCCTCGCGGCGGGCCGCCGGGGCGGCGACGCCTACCGGCCGGTGTCCTCCGGGCGCCGTGCGCAAGACCCGTGTATAAGCAGCGGATAACAGTTCGGTAGGCATTTTGTGATCAACAATGACTCAGTGTGGCGAATCAGCGTCGCTCAGCGCCAGGTGACCATGGTTTTGCTCCGTCATGTCGGTGAATGTCCGGATTGTACCGACGCGGGTGCCGGACGGCGGCTGTTTGTCCCCCATCCCTGCACGTGCTGAAATTCCAGCTACCCCTGGGTGTTTCCTGCGCCGGCCCCTCCGGCGGCGGGTCAGGGTCCCGGGGTAGCGCTGGATTGATCCATGGCCGGCAGTCGGCCGAGAGGTAGTTGTCGAGTGAGGCGTAAGCAGCAACCCGCCCCGCAGCGGCGCTCCGAGCCCCGCCAGGGCGAGCCGAACGGTACCCCGGGGGACCAAGCCGGGTTCTCCGCGTTCACTCCCGCCGAGGAACGCGCCCAGACCCCCGCACCGGCCCCCGAGCCCCAGGCCGCACCCACGGCGCCCCGCGGCGGCGGCCCGTCGGGCGACGGCGGCGGCTCGAGCCGGTACGACTTCCTCCGCCCGCGCAACTGGCGCGTGCCGACCCGCCTGATCGCGATCCTGCTGATCCCCGTGACGATCAGTCTCGTCTTCGGCGGTCTGCGCGTGAACACCTCGGTCGACGGCTACATCAAGGCCTCCCGCGCCGAGAAGACCGCGGAGCTGGCCAAGGCGGCGACCGAACTCGCCGAGGCGCTGGAGAACGAGCGCGACAAGACGCTCATACCCCTGATCACCAAGCAGGACCCGAACAACGAGGTCACCAAGCGCCGCAACGACACGGATGCCGCGCTGAAGGCGTACAACGCCGCCTACGCGGCCTCCGACAAGTCCGGTGAGCTGCCCCGCCGCCACGAGGCCTTCCAGACCCTCGTGGTGGACCTGCCGCACCTGCGGGCCTCCGCGTACAACCCCGAGCTGTTCTCCGGCGCCACCGTGAACGCCTACTCGGTGCTGCTCGACCCGCTGCTGGCCTTCGACAACTCGGTCGGCATGGGCTCCGCCAACGCCACCAGCAAGGGCCGCGCGATCTACGCCATATCGCTGGCCAAGGCCGCGGCGTCGACCCAGCGCGCGCTGATGCTCAACCTGCTCGTCGGCATCTCGCAGAACGCGACCACGCGCTACGAGAACCAGGACGTGATCCAGCAGATCCTGATCTCGGAGAAGCTGGAGCAGGTCTCGATCAACGAGTTCAACACCGGCAGCGCCCCCGAGGACGCCGCCAAGTACGCGGCCGCACAGGTCGAGCAGGCCATCGCCCAGGAGCGCTCGGCGTACAAGATGCCCAACGGCGCGGCGCCCACCATGCAGGGCCTGCTCCAGCTCGGCGCCTCGTACAGCCAGGCCGCCGCGGAGGGCCAGCAGAAGGGCAAGGCCGCCGCCGACGCCGCGTTCGCCGAGGCGCGCAACTCCGGCCTGACCCCGGACAACTGGAACCAGGCCGCCAACACCCACATCCAGGCCCTGCGGAACACCGAGGAGACGCTGCTCGACGACGTCCTCACCGACTCCCGCAACCTGAAGGACAACGCGCTCTACGACGCCATCCTCAACACGGTCATCGTCCTCGCGGCGCTCGTCCTGGCCGGTCTGCTCACCGGCTACGTGGCCCGCTCGATGATTCTCGGCATGCGCACCCTGCGCAACGCCGCCCTGGAGATCGCCGACCACCGCCTGCCGGACCTGGTCGAGAAGCTCTCCAAGACCGACCCCGACCGGGTCGACACCTCGGTGGCCGCGATCCCGCTGCACGGCAAGGACGAGATCGGCGAGGTCGCCCGGGCGTTCGACCAGGTCCACCAGCAGGCCGTGGCGCTCGCCGCCGAGCAGGCCCTGCTGCGAGGGAACGTCAACGCGATCTTCACCAACCTGTCGCGCCGCAGCCAGAGCCTGATCCAGCGCCAGCTGGCGCTGATCACCGACCTGGAGAACAACGAGGCCGACCCGGACCAGCTGGAGAACCTCTTCAAGCTGGACCACCTGGCCACCCGTATGCGCCGCAACGGTGAGAACCTCCTCGTCCTCGCGGGCGAGGAGGCCGGCCGCCGCTGGAACACCCCGGTCCCGCTGGTCGACGTGCTCCGCGCCGCCGCCTCCGAGGTGGAGCAGTACGAGCGCGTCGAGCTCTCCGGCATCCCGGAGGTCGACGTCGTCGGCGCCGCCGTGACCGACCTCGTCCACCTGCTCGCCGAGCTGCTGGAGAACGCCACCTCGTTCTCCAGCCCGCAGACCCGGGTCCTGGTCAACGCGACCCGCCTGCCGGACGGCCGCGTGCTGGTCGAGATCCACGACAAGGGCATCGGCCTCACCGCCGAGGACTTCGCGGAGATCAACGAGAAGCTGGCCGAGCCGCCCACGGTGGACGCCACCATCTCCCGCCGCATGGGCCTGTTCGTGGTCGGCCGGCTCTCCCAGCGGCACGACGTCCGCGTCCAGCTCCGCCCGTCCGGCGAGTCCGCCGGCACCACCTCGCTGGTCATGCTCCCGCCGTTCGTCACCCAGTCCGGCGCCGCGCCGGAGCCGGACGAGCAGTTCACCGTCTCCCGGATCTTCGCCGGGCAGGAGCCGGCCGCCGAGTGGGCGCCGGACACCCGCCCCCGCAGCGCGGCCGAGCTCGGTTTCGACGACCACCTCACCGGCGCCGGCAACGCCGGCCCCGGCGGGTTCAGCCCCGCCCTGGAGGCCGTCCAGCGCTCGCAGCGCCTCGACCAGGTCCGCCGCGCGGCCCTGGAGAGCTCCCCGCAGGCGCCGGTGGTGGACGCCGAGGTCGAGGAGGACTACCGGCAGGACTACGAGCAGTACGCCCCGCAGGGCTACGAGCAGCAGCAGGGCTTCGCCGACGACCAGTACGGCTACGACCAGGGCAGCTACCAGCAGGACGAGTACGCCCAGGACGGGTACGCCGAGCAGTACGCCCCGCAGGGCTACGAGCAGCAGCAGGGCTTCGCCGACGACCGGTACGGCTACGACCAGGGCGGCTACCAGCAGGACGAGTACGCCCAGGACGGGTACGCCGACCAGTACGGCCGGCAGGCCGAGGAGTCCCCGGCCGGCCACCCGTACGCCCCGGAGCCGCCCGCGCTGCCCGCCGCCGAGCCGCCGCGGACCACCCTGCCGTCCGGGCTGCCGCAGCGCCGCCCCGGCGAGCAGCTGGCGGGCGGCGGCCTCCCCGCGGCCGGCGCCGGCCCGTCCGGCGACAGCCCGAACTGGTTCGCCGGCGCCAAGGACACCTCGGCGCCCGAGAGCCAGCGCGGCCACGACGTGTCCTCGCTCGGCGGTTACGGCCCGACCGGCCCGACCGCCAGCGCCGCCTGGCAGTCGCCGAACGACGGCGACTGGCAGCGGGCCGAGCAGCTGCGCGAGCCCTCCTCCGGCGGCACCACCGGCGCCGGTCTGCCGCGGCGCGTGCCCAAGCAGAACCTGGTGCCCGGCAACGCCAAGTCCACCCCGCAGGAAGGGCCGCAGGTCTCCCGCAGCCCCGAGGAGGTCCGTGGCCGCCTCACCAACCTGCGCCGCGGTGTGGAGCAGGGCCGCAGTGCCGGTAACACCGGAAGCTTCCGGATCGACCCCGATCAGGCAGACCAGTCCGGCAACGGACAGAACCGGAGCACCGATCTCTTCGGCGGCTCGAACCACCAGGAGCGTTGAGTTGACTCAGATGAGCCAGGCCGCACAGAACCTGAACTGGCTGATCACCAATTTCGTGGACAACACCCCCGGGGTGTCCCACACCGTGGTGGTCTCCGCGGACGGCCTCCTGCTGTGCATGTCCGAGGGCTTCCCGCGCGACCGCGC
>NZ_JBSFWR010000210.1:0-3985 GCF_053594915.1 Kitasatospora sp. NPDC002543
CGGGATGCTCACCGTCTGCGACAGCGAGTCCGAGTGCGTGGAGCCGTAGCCGTTCAGCCACGCCTTCCAGGAGCCGCTGTGGGCCGCCTGCGAGGCGCTGCTGTCCACCACGCCGCTGGACGCCGTCCACGGCGCGGCCGTGCCCGTCTCGAAGCCCGCGTTGCCCAGCAGCTGCGCCGGGGTGCAGCCACCGCCACCCGTGGACACCGTCCAGGTGAAGCTGGTGGAGGCGGACTTGCCCGCGGCGTCCGTCACCGTGACGGTCACGTTGGCGCTGCCCGCGGCGGAGACGGTGCCGGCGATGACGCCGGTCGAGGAGTCGATCGACAGCCCGGCGGGCAGGCCGGTCGCGCTGTACGACAGCGGGGCGGTGCCTCCGGAGGCGCTGATCTGGAGGTTCACCGCACCGCCGACGGCGGTGGACTGGTTGCCCGGGTTGGTGACCGAGACGGCGCCGCTGCCGGCCGGCTTGGTGAGCAGGCAGCCGGACACGTTGAGGTCGATGGCCCGGGTGGAGGGGTTCAGGCAGGTGGTGAACCAGTACGTCTCCTCACCGTAGCTCTGGCCCTTGTAGGCCTTGGTGGTGCCGTCGGCGGCCACCTCGCACGGGTTGTTGAGGGTGCACATGGCGCCGTCGTCGTTGCCGGTGTTGTTGATGCCGACGATCCGCCCGCTGGCGGAGTCGATGATCGGCGAGCCGGAGGTGCCGTGGGTGGTGTTGCAGCCGGAGCTGTAGCGCAGCGAGTCGTGCCAGGTCCACTCGTCCTCGCGCAGGGTCGGCACAAAGCCGTTGACGGAGCAGTTCCAGACCTGCTTCCAGTACGACGAGGGTATGTACATCGACGCGCCGTCGGTCGGGTGCGCGTCGTTGATCGTCAGCGCGGTGGCGCCGTACTTGGAGGTGATCGACCCGTAGGTGTCGGTGAGTTGGTAGAGCGCGACGTCGGTGCCGGTCATCGTCGCGTAGAGCAGCTTGTCGGCCTGGACGGTGCCCAGGCTGTTGCCCGCGCCGTCGAGCAGGGTGCCGCTGCGGCTGGCGGTGGTGTTCTGGATGACCTGGCCGGCCGGCGGCATGGTCGGCAGGCAGTGCCCGTTGGTGAGCATCAGCGCGCGGTCGCCCGCCACCGAGGTGGGGTAACGGACCAGCGAGGCCGAGCAGTTGCTCAGGGCGATGGTGGAGGTCAGGTCGGCCGCCTGGACGGCGTGCGCGGGGGCGGCGGCGAAGGCCAGCCCGCCCGCGACGACGGCACTCGTACCGGCCACCGCGACAAGTCTCTTGAACATGGCTCTCCTTGTGGGGGATCGCGGGGTGTACGACTGGTCGCCGACGCCCGCGCCGCACGAAAGTGCCATGGCCACTTCAACAGGTCAACCGTTCGGGACGAACTCGCCACTGTTCGGAACGGGCCGTGCCATCCGACGGCAACGACCCGTCCCGGTATGCCCGTTACGGACCGGGGCGCGCCCGGCGGAGATCCGCGGGGCACCCCTACGGCTGCGGGAAGGCGTTCGGGTCCACGTCGCTGGTCTTGGCGTTGCCGTCGGCCACCGGCTGGAGGGTGATCTCCCAGGAGGTCGCCGTCCGGCCGGTCTCGAACGGGAAGGTGTCCTCGAACTTGGTGAAGTGACAGTTCTGGGTGAAGGCCTTGGCGTCCTGGTCCCAGTCCGCGCCCCCGGAGACGTAGACCTCGTACGTGCCGTCCTCCACGCCGTCGACGGAGGCGTGCTGCCCCTTGCCGACGAAGACCGAGTGCACCGCCTTGCCGTTCAGCGCGAGCGACACCACGGCGTCCGTCCTCCCCCCGTTCTCGACCTTGAACAGCCCCTCGCCGCGCAGCTTCCCCTTGCGGACCATGGTGCCGTTGTCCAGCGAGCGGGACTGCTGCGGGGGCAGCTGCGGGGCCGCGAAGGTGGTCGAGTAGCCGGCCGTCGTCATCTTGGCCAGGGCCGCCGACACCGCCACCAGCCCCTCGGAGGCGCCCAGTTCGGCCTCGGCCGAGCTCAGCGCGCAGACCTCGTGGAACTTGATGCCGCTGCGGACCTTGCCCGCGTCGGTCGCGAGCGAGGTCATCGCCGCCACCAGCTCGGTCTGCGCCGTGCCGACCGCCGGCGGCTCGTCCGCCTTGGCCAGGGACTTCGCGGCGCCCTGCGCGCTGGTGGCGATGCCGCCCAGCACGGTGTCCAGGTCGGCCAGGCTCTTGGCGCCGGCCACCTGGGCGAGCGCGGTGGTGACCGGGTCGACGCTCGCGCTGAGCACCGGGCCGTACGGCGCCCGGGTCGGCGTCGGCGTCGCGGTCGGCCGCGTGGGGGACGCCGACGCCGCCGACCCCGGCGCGGCCTGACCGCCCGCCGAACCACCCGTCGAACCGCCGCCCCCGCCACCGGAGCACGCCGCCAGCACCAGCGCCGCGCCGGCCGCCAGGCCGGCCCTCCCCACCAAGCGCTCGGACCCCATGAACCCCATGACCCCCACCCCCGGCAAGCCGGACCGCGCACACCGCGCGGCCGTGCGGTCACACATGGTCCCGACCACGATCGACCCGCGTCAACCCATTACCCGACGGTCACCTTCCAGGGGCCGCCCCACCGCCCTCTCCCGGGTCCGCGACCACCGGGAGGACCGGCCCCGGGGGCCGACCCGAGCCGTCCACGGAGGTCAACTACGATCGGGCCCGTGCTCAGTCTCACCGGACTCCCGCTCCAGATCATCGCCTCCGTCCTCGCGATCGCCGTCTTCGCCGCCACCATGTGGCTCTGGCCGCGGTTCGGCGGGAAGGGCTGGAAGGCGTGGCTGGGACGGATCGGCGCGTTCCTCGCCACCCAGGTGTCGGTGCTGGCCGCGATGGGCCTGATCGCCAACAGCTACTTCGGCTTCTACAGCTCCTGGACGGACCTGCTCGGCACCAGCGGCGGGCTCGGCACCGTGGTCGACCACCAGCCCAACGCCTCCGGCGTGGCCGTCACCGGCGAGCAGAAGTTCTACTCCTCCCAGGGCTCCGACCCGGAGCGCTCCGGCCTGATCCAGAAGGTCGACGTCAAAGGGGCCGGCAGCGGTCTGACCACCGAGGCGTACGTCTACCTGCCGCCGCAGTACTTCCAGCCCGACTACGCCAAGCAGCGCTTCCCGATGGCCCTGGTGCTCACCGGGTACCCGGGCACCCCGGAGAAGCTGATCTCGCTGATGCAGTACCCGGCGTCCACGCTGAACGCGATCGAGCAGAAGAAGCTGCCGCCGACCGTCCTGGTGATGACCCGCCCCACCCTGGTCGGCGACCGCGACACCGAGTGCGTGGACGTGCCGAACGGCCCCCAGGTGGAGACCTTCTTCACCACCGACCTGCCCAAGGCCCTCGCCACGACCTACCGGATCGGCACCGACCCGGCCAACCGGGCGGTGATCGGCAACTCCACCGGCGGCTACTGCGCGCTCAAGTTCGCGCTGCGCAAGCCCGACTCCTACCGCTCGGCGGTCGCCCTCTCCGGTTACTACAGCGCGGCCCACGACCCGACCACCGGCGACCTGTTCGGCGGCAGCGCCCAGCTGAAGCAGGAGAACGACCTGCTGTGGCGGCTGCAGAACCAGCCGCCGGCCCCGGTCTCGCTGCTGCTGACCACCGCGAACGACGAGAACAACCGCGACGAGACCAAGGCCATGGTCGCCGCCTTCAAGGCCCCCACCAAGATGTCCACCATCACCCTGGACACCGCCGGCCACAACTTCCACACCTGGACCCGGGAGATCCCCCCGGCCCTCGAATGGCTGGGCAAGCACCTCACCATGCCGCCGTCCGCCTGACGTTCCCCGGATCACACGCGTCTCACAGCCCCGTTTCACGGTTCTCTCAGTCGCGCCACCCACCGTATGGCGCATGACCACGAGCAGCTACACCCCTCCGGCCGGCGAACCGTGGCCCGAGGCCGCGAACTTCCCGCCACCGGAGGTGGCGGGGGCGGCCCCCCCCCCCCCCCCCCCCCCCGAAACCCC
>NZ_JBSFWR010000211.1:0-3731 GCF_053594915.1 Kitasatospora sp. NPDC002543
GATCGGCTGGGTTTCGGTGGTGGTGGTCGGGGTGAGTCGGGGGATGAAGAGTTCGCCGTTGCGGATGGCGAGTTCGGGTTCGCCGGAGGCGACGACGGCGCCCAGGATGTGGGGGAGGGTCGTGAGGTCGTCGAGGTCGGCGAGGGTGATGCGTCCGGGGTTCTCGGCCTGGGCGGCGCGGATCAGGCCCCAGATGGGGGCGCCGGCCAGGTCGGTGATCTCGGGGTGGGCGATGGCGCCCGAGGTGACGACGACCAGGCGCGAGTCGGTGAGGCGGTCGTCGGCCAGCCATGCCTGGAGCGCGTCCAGGACCCGGCCGAGACCGGCCCGCATGCCGGCCGGTACGTCACCGCTCTGCGGGGCACACGGCAGGACGATCACGGAGGGCAGTTCGTCGCCGTTGGTGGGGAGGTCGTCCCAGGTGATGGCGGACGGGGTGGTGGTGTCGGTGGTGTCGACGGTGATCGGGGCCCACTCCACGGCGAGCAGCGGGGGAGCGGCCTTCACCGCGTCCAACTGCCCCGCCGCCACCGGGCGGCCGACGACCGCGGCGACGGAGGCCACGGGCTCGCCCGCCTGGTCGGCAAGGGCGATGGCGACGTCGCCGGTGGCGGAGCGGGTCAGACGGACCCGCAGCGCCACGGCACCGATCGCGTGGACGGCGACCTCGTTCCAGGCGAACGGGAGCACCGTGCCCTCGTCACCGGTCTCCCCGTCACGGGTGATCAGGCCGGCGTGCATCGTCGCGTCGAACAGCGCCGGGTGGAGGCCGAAGCGGGCGGCGTCCGCGTGCGCGGACTCCGGCAGCGCGACCTCGGCGAAGGTCTCGTCGCCGCGCTGCCAGGCGGCCTTGAGCCCCTGGAAGACCGGGCCGTAGCCGTAGCCGAGCTCCGTGAGGACGGTGTAGGCGTCGGTGACGTCGACCTCTTCGGCCCCGGCCGGCGGCCACTCGGTGAGACGGCTGCCGGAGGCGACGGTCCCGGCCGACCGGCCGAGCAGACCCTCCGCGTGCTGGGTCCAGGCGGTGGCGTCGTCGGTGCGGGAGTGGATCGTCACGGTGCGGTCGCCGTTGCCGTCGGCGCCGGTGACGGCGACCTGGACGGCGACACCGCCGTGCTCGGGGAGCACGAGGGGTGCCTGGAGAGCAAGCTCGGCGAGGACGCCGCAGTCGACCTGCTGCGCGGCGCGCAGCGCCAGCTCGACGAAGCCCGTACCGGGGAAGAGCACGGCGTTCCCGATGCGGTGGTCGGCGATCCACGGGTGGGCCGACCGGGAGAGCCGACCGGTCAGGACGACCGAACCGTCATCGCCCGGCGCCGCCAGGGCCGCCGTGAGCAGCGGGTGGTCCGTGGGTTCGAGGCCCATGGACGCCGCGTCGTCGGAGGGGCGCTCCAACAGCCAGAAGCGTTCGTGCTGGAAGGGGTAGGTGGGCAGGTCGGTGTGCTGGGTGTGGAGGCGGGTGAAGGCGGTGGCCCAGTCGATGGTCACACCGGTGGTGTGGAGCGAGCCCAGAGCTGCGAGGAAGGTGGTGTTCTCGTCGCGGTCGCGGCGCTGGGTGGGGATGACGGTGGTGTCTTCGGTCGTCTGCTGGGCCATGGCGGTGAGGACGGCGTCGGGGCCGATCTCCAGCAGGGTGGTGACGCCGTTGTCGGCAAGGGTCTGAACGGCGTCGGTGAAGCGGACGGCGGCGCGGACCTGGCCGACCCAGTACTGCGGGTCGGTGAGTTCGGCGGTGGTGAGGGTGCCGGTGACCGTCGAAACGAGCGGGATGGTGGGCTCGCTGTAGGCCAACTGGGCTGCCACGGTGGCGTACTCGGCGAGCATGGGCTCCATGAGCACGGAGTGGAAGGCGTGCGAGACGCGCAGGCGCGAGGTGCGGCGGCCCTGGGTGGCGAAGCGCTCGGCGAGCGCCTCGACAGCGGTCGCTTCGCCTGAAATGACCACGGAGCGGGGGCCGTTGAGGGCGGAGATGTCGACGCCGTCGGTCAGGTGCGAGGAGATCTCGTCCTCGGTGGCCTCGACGGCGATCATCGCGCCGCCACTCGGAAGGGCCTGCATGAGTCGGCCGCGTGCGGCGACGAGTCGGGCGGCGTCCGGCAGGGTCCAGACGCCCGCGACGTGGGCGGCGGCGAGTTCGCCGATGGAGTGCCCGGCGAGGTACTGCGGCTGAACACCCCACGACTGCAGGAGGGCGAACAGGGCGACCTCGATGGCGAAGAGGGCGGTCTGGGTGTAGGCGGTCTGGTTGAGGAGGTCACTGTCCTCACCCCAGACGACTTCGCGCAGGGGTCGGTCGAGCCACCGGTCCAGCTCCGCGCAGATCTCGTCGAAACGCGCGGCGAACACGGGGTGGGCGTTGTACAACTCCTGTCCCATGCCGAGGCGCTGGGCGCCCTGGCCGGTGAACAGGAACCCGGTGACAGCGCCGTTCTCGGCCCTGCCGAAGGTGACGGCCGGCCCGGCCGTTCCGTCGATCAGCGCGCTCAGGGCGGTGGTGAGTTCGTCCGTGGTGGAGGCGATCACGACGGCGCGGTGCTCGAATCCGGTGCGGGTGGTGATCAGCGAGTGCGCGACGTCCAGCACTCGAACGTCGGGCTGCGTGGTCAGACGGTCGTACAGGCGGGAGGCTTGGTCGCGCAGGGCGGGGGCGGTCTTCGCCGACAGCACGACCGGAACGACCGGGGCCTCGGCCCGGTCCTCGAGGGCGGGGCTGTCCACCGCATCGACGCCTTCGACGATCACGTGGGCGTTGGTGCCGCTGAGGCCGAAGGAGGAGACGCCGGCCCGGCGGGGTCGGTCGCCGAGGGGCCATGCGCGCGGCTCGGTGAGCAGTTCGACGGCGCCGGCTTCCCAGTCGACCTGGGAGGAACGCTGTTCGGCGTGGATGGTGCGGGGCATGATGCCGTGGCGCATGGCCTCGACGACCTTGATGACGCCCGCGACGCCTGCGGCGGCCTGGGTGTGGCCGAGGTTGGACTTGATGGAGCCGAGGTGGAGGGGCTGGTCCGCGGGCCGGTTCTGGCCGTAGGTGGCGATGAGGGCCTGGGCTTCGATGGGGTCGCCGAGGCGGGTGCCGGTGCCGTGGGCTTCGACGAGGTCGATGTCGGCGGTGGTGAGGCCCGCGGTGGTGAGGGCCTTGCGGATGACGCGTTGCTGGGAGGGGCCGTTGGGGGCGGTGAGGCCGTTGGAGGCGCCGTCCTGGTTGACGGCGGTGCCGCGCAGAACGGCCAGCACCGGGTGGCCGTTGCGGCGGGCGTCGGACAGCCGCTCCAGCAGGAGCATGCCGACGCCTTCGGAGATGCCGGTGCCGTCGGCGTTGTCGGAGAAGGACTTGCTGCGGCCGTCGGTGGCGAGTCCGCGTTGTCCGCTGAAGTAGACGAACATGTCGGGTCGGGCCATGACGGTGACGCCGCCGGCGAGGGCGAGGGTGCATTCGCCGGTGCGCAGGGCTTGTCCGGCGAGGTGCATGGCGACGAGGGAGGAGGAGCAGGCGGTGTCGACGGTGACGGAGGGGCCTTCGAGGCCGAGGGTGTAGGAGACGCGGCCGGTGACGAGGCTGCCGCCGCTGGTGGAGCCGGATTCCTCGCTGAGGCCGTAGTCGTGGTACATGACGCCGGCGAAGACGCCGGTCTGCGTGCCCTTGAGGGTGGTGGGGTCGATGCCGGCTCGTTCGAGGGCTTCCCAGGAGGTCTCCAGGAGGAGGCGTTGCTGGGGGTCCATGGCGAGGGCTT
>NZ_JBSFWR010000212.1:0-3569 GCF_053594915.1 Kitasatospora sp. NPDC002543
CTGTACTGGTCGAGCTGCTGGTAGGCGAGGGCGGCCAGGGCGAGCACCGCGAGGTCCCCGCCGTTGCGGGCGACGCCGGAGACCACGGCCTGGCGCTGGCCGGCCCGGCGGCGCAGGGCGGAGCCGGCGCCGCGCAGCAGGCCGGGCACGGTGGTCAGCACGATGCAGCCGAGGGCGCAGAGCACGGCCACCGGCCAGAGCGTCCAGCGCAGTTGGGCGTCCATGGCGACCTGGTGGGACCGGCCGAGGCCCGCCAGGACGCGGACCAGGAACGGGGTGAGCAGGGGTGCGAGCACCGAGGCCGGGAGGGCGAGCAGCACCGACTCCAGGGCGGTGAAGCCGCCGAGCCTGGCACCGGAGGCGCCACGGGCGGCGAGCAGCTCGTCCTCCGGCTCCTGGCGGGTCGAGATCAGTCGGACCACCAGCAGCAGTGCGGCCCCGGCGAGCACCGCGAGTTGCAGGGCCCCGATCAGCAGCGTGGACCGGGCGACCAGCAGGCCGGCCGACAACTCGCTCATCACCTGCGGGAGTTCGGTGGTGGCGGCGAGGCCGGAGGCCCTCCGCAGGTCGTCGCCCAGGCTCCTGGCCCGGTCGCCGACGGCCTCGGCCGTGCCCTGGTCGACGCCCGCGAAGTCGGCGTCGAGCAGCCAGCCGCGGCTGCTCTGCGGCAGGCCGCCCGAGGTGAAGGCGCTCTGGTCGACCATCATCGGGCCGTAGGTGGTGAAGCCGCCGGTCTCGATCCCGTGGCCGCCGACCGGGTCGATCCGCCAGTACGCGGCGAACGGGTCGACGGGCCGGTAGGTGCCGGTGACCCGCACGGTCAGCGGCGTGCCGTCGAGCCGCTCGGTGAGCCGGACGTCCGCGGGCAGCGCCTCGGCGGCCAGGCCGAGCCGGGCCAGCATGGTGTGGGGGACGGCCACCTGCGGGGCGCCCGAGCGGACGGGGCCGGTGGCCGGGTCCGGCCAGGCGCCGGCGGCCAGGCTCACCCGGGTGCGGTCGAGGTCCGCGAGGACCGTCAGGTCGGCCTTGGCGGTGCCGGCCGCGGCGCTCCCGGCAGCCGGGCTTCCGGCCGCCGCGGCGGCGCCGTCCGGCAGGCCGTAGGTGCGGCTGCGCAGCAGGCTGTCGGTGCGCACGGGCAGGTCGCCGAAGAGCTTCTGCCGGTAGGAGGCGAGCGCCTCCTCGTCCTTCTGCCGCTGGTCGAGGCCGTGTTCGGCGGTCACCACCACGGCGGTCCGGGCATGGCCCGGGCCCTGGAGCGCCTGCCGCAGGCCGGCCTGGCCGACGCCGCTGTTGAAGGTCACCAGGGCGGTCAGCACCGCCGTGGTGACCAGTACCGTCAGCAGGACGGCAGCGGCCAGCGGCAGTCGCCCACGCAGTCTGCGCACGACGAAGCCGAGCATCGAGTTCCTCCCCCGGTAGGGTCCCCGGTCGCGTCCCGGTCCCACCCGTGGGCCCGGTCCCGGCGGAGAGGCCGCGGACGGACACCCCACGGGAACACCGGCGCGGTGAACACCGGCGCGGTGAACACCGGCATTCGCTCGCCGGATAGCGGACGATGCTGTCAGATCGGATCGGCGAGCGGAAGGGATCTGCTCGAATCGAACGGACATCGAGCGAATTCCTCGGATCGACACCGTCCGTACCGGAGGAGAAACCTCTGAATTACCGTGGACATTTCACGATGCCCGCTCCAGTAATCCACTCTGACCTGCGAACTTCTATTCTCCGCATATTCCTGACCGGAATGCTGAACCGCGCGGTCGAGGAATCCGTTGACCCTGCCGGGCGGGGCACGCAGAACCCGCGGCACCGCACCGGGCGGTCCGGCTCGCGCGGGCCCGCACGCTCGCGGCGCGGACCGACCGGCGGGCCCGCGGCGGGCCGGCGGCGGGGAATCGGGTTGCGGCCGCACCGGCCGGGAGGAAAGGCTCCTACCGCTCCGACCATGCCGAAACCTTCCGAAACAGGACGTCCCGATGAGCAACGTCATAGTCAGCACACGTCACGGCCGGGTCCGCGGCCGCCTCCACGAGGGCACGGCGTCCTTCCTGGGCATCCCCTACGCGGCCCCGCCGTTCGGGGCGAACCGGCTGCGTCCGCCCCGGGCCCCCCAACCGTGGAGCGGCGTGCGCGACGCGCTCGTCCACGGCCCGAGCGCACCCCAGGCGCCCGGCAACCCCGCCATGGCCGACCTGCTCACCGCGCCGGGCCCGCAGGGCGAGGACTGCCTCAACCTCAACGTCTGGACGCCTTCCCCGCACCGGTCCGGCGAAGGACTGCCCGTCATGGTGTGGATCCACGGCGGCGCCTTCCGCAACGGCGCCGGCTCGCTGCCCACCTACGACGGGGCCGTCCTCGCCCGGGACGGCGTCGTCTGCGTCACCCTGAACTACCGGTTGGGCGCCGAGGGCTTCCTCCTGCTGCCCGACGGCACCGCCAACCTCGGCCTGCTGGACCAGATCGCCGCACTGGAGTGGGTGCGCGACAACATCGCCGCGTTCGGCGGCGACCCCGGCAACGTGACCGTCTTCGGGCAGTCCGCCGGAGCGATCTCCATCACCGCGCTGATGGCGATGCCGCGCGCCGAGGGCCTGTTCCGACGGGCCGTCACCCAGAGCGGGGCCGGGCACCACGCGCACTCGCCGGAGACCGCGCGGCGCGTCACCGAACGGCTGGCCGCCCTCGCCGGCGTCGAGTGCACCGTCGAGGCCCTCGCCGCCGTCCCGCCGCGGGACCTGGCCGCGGCCAACGGCCGACTCGCCCAGGAGATCGCCCGCAGCACCGACCCGGGCCGGTGGGGCGAGTCCGCGGGAGGCGGCACGACCGCCCTGCCGGTGGCCGGAACCGCGACACTGCCCGAGCGCCCCGTCGACGCCGTCGCCGCCGGCGCGGGCCGCGGGATCGACCTGCTCACGGGCGTCACCTCCGAGGAGTTCCGCCTGTTCCTGGTGCCGCTCGGCATGGCCGACCGCATCGACGACGGCTTCCTGCAGGGCTTCCTCGCCTCGCTCGGACTGGATCCCGCGGCCGCCCGGGCCGTCTACGCCGGAGCCCGGCCGGGGGCCGGCGCCGCCGACCTGTTCTCCGCCGCGATCAGCGACCACGCCTACCGCGTACCGGCGCTGCGCGTCGCGGAGGGCCGCGCCGCCCACGGCGCCGACACCTACTTGTACGAGTTCACCCAGCCCTCCCCCGCCCGGGACGGCGCCCTCGAGGCCTGCCACATGGTCGAACTCGGCTCCGTCTTCGGCAATCCCGAGGACCCGCTGACGGACCCGTCGACCCATCCGGAGCTGTCCGACCGGATCCGCGGCGCCTGGACCTCCTTCGCCCGCCACGGCCGTCCCGCCACCGACCGACTGCCGCACTGGCCGGCCTACTTCCCCGACCGGTCCGTCATGGTCCTGAACGCCACCGCGCCCGCCGTCCGCCAGGACCCGGGCCGGGCCGAACGGCTCCTGTGGGAGGGCCTGCGCTGACCGGACCGCCGCGGGCCGGTGACGCGGGGGGCCCCGGCGCCCCCCCCCCCCGGGGGCCCCCCGCCCCGCCCCCGCCCCCCGCGGCCCGCC
>NZ_JBSFWR010000213.1:0-3255 GCF_053594915.1 Kitasatospora sp. NPDC002543
TCAGCCGCCAACGCGGCCTCGCCCCCGACGGCCGCGCCCGCTCCTTCGCCGACACCGCCGACGGCACCGCCTGGGGCGAAGGCGCCGGCATGCTCATCCTCGAACGCCTCTCCGACGCCCACCGCAACAACCACCCCGTCCTCGCCGTCCTACGCGGCTCCGCCGTCAACCAGGACGGCGCCTCCAACGGCCTCACCGCCCCCAACGGCCCCTCCCAGCAACGAGTGATCCGCCAGGCGCTGGCCAATGCCGGACTCTCGCCCGACCAGGTGGACCTGGTGGAGGCCCACGGCACCGGCACCGCCCTCGGCGACCCGATCGAGGCCCAGGCCCTCATCGCCACCTACGGCCAGGACCGGCCCGCGGACCAGCCCCTCCACCTCGGCTCCATCAAGTCCAACATGGGCCACACCCAGGCCGCCGCCGGCGTCGCGGGCGTCATCAAGGTCGTCGAGGCCATGCGCCACGGCGTCATGCCCCGCACCCTGCACGCCGAGCAGCCATCGACCAAGGTCGACTGGGAAGCCGGCGCCGTCGAACTGCTCACCGAGCCGCGCGCATGGCCCCTCGGTGAACGGCCGCGCCGGGCCGGTGTCTCCTCCTTCGGGATCGGCGGCACCAACGCCCACGTCATCGTCGAGGAGGCACCGGGACTCCCGGTCGCGGACACCGGATCACCCGAACTCGCCCGCGCGGCACTGCCGTTCGCCCTCTCCGCCCGCAGCGCCGCAGCCCTGCGGGAGCAGGCCGCCCGCCTGCGCGCCCACCTGACCGCCCACCCGGACGCGTCACTGCCGGACATCGCGCACGCCCTGGTCACCGCCCGCGCGAGCTTCGAGCACCGGGCGGTCGTCGCGGCCGCCGGACGCGAGGAACTGCTCACCGCGCTCGACCGCATCGCCGACGGCACCGAACCGCTCGCGGGTGCGGCCCGCCCCGGCGGGACCACCGGCTTCCTGTTCACCGGCCAGGGCGCCCAGCGCCTCGGCATGGGACAGGAGTTGTACAACACCCACCCCGTGTTCGCGGCCCGCTTCGACGAAGTCTGCGCCGAACTCGACCGGTGGCTCGACCGACCCCTGCGCGAGGTCGTTTGGGGCGAGGACGCCCAGCTCCTCGACCAGACCGCCTACACCCAGACCGCCCTCTTCGCCGTCGAGGTCGCACTCTCCGCCCTCCTCGACTCCTGGGGCGTGCGCCCGCAGTACCTCGCCGGACACTCCATCGGCGAACTCGCCGCCGCCCACGTCGCCGGCGTCTGGACCCTGACCGACGCCGCCCGACTCGTCGCCGCACGCGGCAAGCTGATGCAGGCCCTTCCGGGCGGCGGTGCGATGATCGCCGTCGAGGCCACCGAGGACGAGATCTCCTCGCACCTGACCGAGGGCGTGGACATCGCGGCCCTCAACGGGCCGCGCTCCGTGGTCATTTCGGGCGAGACCGCCGCCGTGGAGGCGCTCGCCGAGCGCTTCGCCACCCAGGGCCGCCGCACCTCGCGCCTGCGCGTCTCCCACGCCTTCCACAGCGTGCTCATGGAGCCCATGCTCGCCGAGTACGCCACCGTGGCACGGGAGTTGACCTACAACGAGCCCACCATCCCGCTCGTCTCCACCGTCACCGGCACCCTCACCACCACCGAACTCACCAACCCCGTCTACTGGATCCGCCAGGTCCGCGCCGCCGTCCGCTTCACCGACGCCGTCCGCACCCTGACCGACAGCGGAGTCACCACCCTGCTGGAGATCGGCCCCAACGCCGTCCTCACCGCCATGGCCCAGCAGACGACCGAAGACACCACCGTCATCCCCACCCAACGCCGCGACCGCGACGAGAACACCACCCTCCTCGCAGCCCTCGGCACCCTCCACACCCACGGCACCGCCGTGAACTGGACGAAGGCCTTCACCGGCCTCCACACCCAGCACACCGACCTGCCCACCTACCCCTTCCAGCGCGAGCCGTACTGGTGGACCACCCAGGACTATGTGGCGGCCACCCCCTGGATGGGCACGGCCTCCTCGGAGGTCGCGGCGGCCGGGCTCGACGCGGCGGACCACCCGCTGCTGGGCGCCGTCGTCCCGCTGCCCGATTCCGGTGCGCTGCTGACGGGCCGCCTGTCCGTCGAGGCCCAGCCCTGGCTGGCCGACCACCGCATCGGCGACGCGATCCTGTTCCCCGGCACCGGTTTCGTCGAACTCGCCCTGCACGCGGGCCGACAGGTCGCCTGCGCCGTTCTCGCCGAGCTCGACCTCCACTCGCCCCTCGTGCTGCCCGACCAGGGCGGGGTGCAGGTGCAGGTCGCCGTCGGCCGCGACGACGAGAACGGCGACCGCACGGTCACCGTCCACTCCCGCGCCGAGGACTCCGGCGTCTGGACCCTGCACGCGCAGGGCCTGCTCTCCCAGAAGCCGGAGCCTGCGGACACCGTCACCGACCTCGCCCAGTGGCCCCCGGCCGGCGCCGAGCCGTTGCCCCTGGAGGGCGCGTACGAGCTGCTGCACGACCAGGGCTACGCCTACGGTCCGGAGTTCCGGGGGCTGACCGCCGCCTGGCGCCGGGGCGACGACACCTTCGCCGAGGTCGCGCTCCCCGAGGACGCCCGCGCCCGGGCCGGCGGCTTCGGCCTCCACCCGGCGCTGTTCGACGCCGCCATGCACGCGGTGATCCTCGCCGACGAGGAGGAGACCGGGACGCTGCTGCCGTTCTCCTGGTCCGGCGTCAGCGTCCGACGTTCCGGACTGGGCGCGTTGCGGGTCCACCTGGCCCGCCCGACCAAGGACTCGCTGTCGATCACGCTGGCCGACACCGAGGGCACGCCGGTCGCGTCCGTCCGTTCGCTCGGCCTCCGCCCGGTCGCACCGGCTGCCCTGGGCGGCGGCGGTGGCGCGCTGCACCGGATCGACTGGCTCCCGTTTGCCTCGCCGGCGTCCTCCGCCGTCGGCATGCCCGCCGAGGTGGCCTTGTGGGACGCAGTGCGCGGAACCGGCGAGGTTCCGGAGACCGTCGTCCTGCCGTGCGCCCCGCAGAGCGGTGACGTACCGGCCGGCGTGCGGGCCGGTCTCGGCCGGGTCCTGGGCGCGCTCCAGGCATGGCTGGCCGACGACCGCCTCACCGACTCCCGCCTGGTCGTCGTCACCTCGGGCGCCGTCGCCCACCCCGAGATCACCGACCTCACCGGCGCCCCCATCTGGGGACTCGTCCGCGCCGCCCAGGCCGAGAACCCCGGACGCATCACCCTCGCCGACCTCGACGACC
>NZ_JBSFWR010000214.1:0-3254 GCF_053594915.1 Kitasatospora sp. NPDC002543
CTGCCGGGCGGCGGCGCCATGACCGCCATCGAGGCCACCGAGGACGAGGTCACCCCGCACCTGACCGACGGCGTCGACATCGCCGCCCTCAACGGGCCGCGTTCCATAGTGATTTCGGGCGAGACCACCGCCGTGGAGGCACTCGCCGAGCGCTTCGCCACCCAGGGCCGCCGCACCTCCAGGCTCCGCGTCTCGCACGCCTTCCACAGCGCCCTCATGGAGCCCATGCTCCGCGAGTACGCCACCGTGGCAGCCCAGTTGGCCTACAACGAGCCCACCATCCCGCTCGTCTCGACGGTCACCGGCGCCCTCGCCACCACCGAACTCACCAACCCCGTCCACTGGATCCGCCAGGTCCGCGCCGCCGTCCGCTTCACCGACGCCGTCCGCACCCTGACCGACCACGGCGTCACCACCCTGCTGGAGATCGGCCCCGACGCCGTCCTCACCGCCATGGCCCAGCAGACCCTCGACGACCTCGACACCGGCGCCGTCACCGCCATCCCCACCCAGCGCCGCGACCGCGACGAGGCCCGAACCCTCCTCACCGCCCTCGGCACCCTCCACACCACCGGTGTGACCATCGACTGGGCCACCGCCTTCACCGGCAGCGACGCCCACCGCACCGACCTGCCCACCTACCCCTTCCAGCACGAACGCTTCTGGGAGAACGCCACCCCGTCGGGCGGTGCCGCGCCCTCCGGCCTGCCCGCGGCCGACCACCCGCTGCTGGGCGCCGTGTTCACCGCGCCCGGCTCCGACGGCGCCGTGCTGACCGGCCGCCTCTGCGTCGACACCCAGCCCTGGCTCGCCCACCACCGCATCGGGTCGACCGTCCTCCTCCCCGGCACCGGCCTGCTGGAGCTGGCGCTGCGCGCCGGCCGCCAGGTGGGCTGCCACACGCTCGCCGAACTGTCCCTCCAGACGCCGCTCGCCCTGCCCGAACACGGCGGCGTCCAGGTCCAGGTGGCTGTGGGCCCGGCCGCCGGGAACGGCGACCGCACGGTCACGATCCACTCGCGTCCCGAACGGACCGGGGGCGCGCGACCCGACGACGCCGAGGCCCCCTGGACCCTCAACGCCGAGGGCATCCTGGCCGCGGCCCCGGTCGGCGGCACCGCGCCGACCGGGCTCACCGTCTGGCCCCCGGCCGGCGCCGTCCCGGTCCCGCTCGACGGCGCGTACGAGCTGCTGGCCTCGCGCGGGTACGACTACGGGCCGGTGTTCCGCGGTCTGCGCTCCGCCTGGAAGAGCGGTGCGGAGACCTTCGCCGAGGTCACGCTCCCCGAGTCCGCGCACGCCGACGCCGCCCGCTTCGGCGTCCACCCCGCCCTGCTCGACGCCGCCCTGCACGCCGGGCTGCTGGCCGATGACGGCGACCGCACCGTACTGCCGTTCACCTGGTCCGGGGTCGCCCTCCACGCGACCGGCACGACGACCGCCCGGGTCCGGTTCGCCCCGTCCGGCCCGGACACCGTCACGGTGACCGTCGCCGACGGCACCGGCGCCGCCGTGCTGACCGTCGACGCCCTGGTCTCCCGCCCGGTGGACACCGCGCGGCTCGCCCCCGCCGCCACCGCCGGCCCGCTCCACCGGCTCGTCACCGTCCCACTCTCCGCCGCCGATGCCGATGCCACTGCGGATGGGGCGGACACCGACGCCCCGGACCCCGAGAGCCGGCACGCCACCGTCGCGGTCGCGGTCGCGCCGCCGTGCGGACCGGACCCGGTCGCGGGCACCCACGCCGCCGCCCACTGGGCGCTGCGCACCCTCCAGGAACGGCTCGCCGACGAGCCCGCGCCCCGGACCCGGCTGGTCGTCGTCACTCGCGCCGAGGACCTGGCCGCCGCGGCCGTCCGCGGCCTGGTCCGCGCGGCCCAGGCCGAGCACCCGGACCGCTTCCTCCTCCTCGACCTGGACGCGACGGCCGACGCCCCGACGCCGGCCCTGCTGCGCCGCGCCCTGGCCACCGGCGAACCGGAGATCCGGGTCCACGAGGGAGCCCTGCACGCGCCGCGCCTGCAACGGCTCCCCGCCGAGGCAGCGGCGGACGCCGGGACCGGGTCCATCGGGACCTGGGGCGACGGCGCCGTGCTGATCACCGGCGGCACGGGCGGGCTCGGCGCCCTGGTCGCCCGCCACCTGGTCGCCGAGCACGGTGTGCGCCGCCTGCTGCTCACCAGCCGCCGGGGCCCGGACACGCCCGGCGCCACCGGGCTCGCCGCCGAACTCACCGCGCTGGGCGCCGAGGTGGAGCTCGCGGCCTGCGACGTCGCCGACCGGGCCGCCCTCGCCGCCCTGCTCGACCGCGCCGCCCCCACCTCCGTGGTGCACGCCGCCGGGGTCCTGGACGACGCCGTCATCGACTCGCTGACCCCCGAGCGGCTGTCCACCGTGCTCTCCGCCAAGGTGGACGCCGCCTGGCACCTGCACGAGCTGACCGCCGACCGCGGGCTCTCCCGCTTCGTCCTGTTCTCCTCGATCGCGGGCACCCTCGGCGCCGCCGGCCAGGCCAACTACGCCGCCGGCAACGCCTTCCTGGACGCCCTCGCCACCCACCGCCGCGCCCACGGCCTGGCCGCCCAGTCGCTCGTCTGGGGCCCCTGGGCCACCGGCATGGCCGCCGGCCTCGACGAGGCGGACCGCGAGCGGATGCGCCGGCACGGGTTCCCGTACGTCTCCGCCCAGGAGGGGCTTGCCCTGCTGGACGCCGCCCTGCGCCAGGACGACCGGCCCGCGCTCGTCACCGCCCCGATCGACACCGCCGCTCTGCGCGCCCAGGGCGACGCCCTGCCCGCGCTGCTGCGCGAACTCGTCCCCGCCCGGCCCCGGGCCGCCGGGTCCGCGCGCCCGGAGGGTGCGTCCGAGGCCGCCCGCTGGGCAGCCCTCCCGGCCGAGGAACTGGACCGGACGCTGCTCGAACTCGTCCGCACCCAGGTCGCCGGGGTGCTCGGCCACCGCTCCACCGCCGCCGTCGAACCCGGGCGCTCCTTCCAGGAATTGGGATTCGACTCGCTGACCGCCGTCGAGTTCCGCAACGGCCTCGCCACCGCGACCGGACTGCGGCTCCCCGCGACGCTCGTCTTCGACCACCCCAGCGCCGCCGCCGTCGCCACCCACCTGCGCACCCAGGTCACCGGAGCCCGTCCGGCGGAGCCCGGCGCGGTGTCGGTGGGTGTGGTCGGGGCCGTCGATGACGACCCGATCGCGATCATCGGCATGGCCTGCCGCTACCCCGGCGACATCACCACCCC
>NZ_JBSFWR010000215.1:0-3202 GCF_053594915.1 Kitasatospora sp. NPDC002543
GGGGGGGGGGGGGGGGGGGGGGGGGGGGGGGGGGGGGGGGGGGGGGGGGGGGGGCCGGGGGGGGGGGGGGGGGGGGGGGGGGCGGCGGGGGGCCCCCCCACCACCATCGCTCGGCCGGGTCAGCGCAGATGGGCGGCGAGGATCGGGCCGATCACGTCCAGGGCCTCCGGCGTGGTGAAGCGGCTGTGCGGGATGTCCAGCGGGTGGTTCTCGATCGGGCCGTCCACGTGCTCGGCCCAGTGCTCGGTCAGCGGTGTACCGTCGGCTCCCCGGCCGGGCAGCGCCTCGAAGAACAGCACCGGGCCCCGGTAGCGGCCGGGCTGCTCGCCCTGGGCCAGGGCGAGGTTGTTGGCGGTGACCCGCACCAGCCGGCCGAGTGCGGCCTCGTCGAGTCCGCCGAGCACGCTGCCGCGTTCCCGCAGGAGTTCCAGGACCGTCGCGGCCCCGGGGAGTCCGGCCCCGAGGGTCCCGGCCCCGAGGGTCCCGGTGCCGAGGGCTCCGGTGCCGGCCGCCGGGGAGTCGGAGTCCGTTGAAGCCGGGGCAGTCGGGGTGGCCGCGGCGGGGACGCCCAGCTCGTCGAGGTCGAGGCCGTCCAGGGCCAGCGAGAGGATCTCGGCGTCGCTGGGCCGGCCGGCGTGCCGGTGGCGGCCGGTGGGGTGCGAGTCGAGCATGGCGAGGAGCGCGACGCTCTCGCCGTCCTCCTGGAGGAGGCGGGCCAGCTCGTGGGCGACCGTGCCGCCGAAGGACCAGCCGAGCAGGTGGTACGGGCCGCTTGGCTGCACCTCGCGGATCAGCCGCAGGTATTCGGCGGCCATCTCGGGGACGCTGCCCGGCAGTTCGGTGTCCCCGTCCAGGCCGCGGGCCTGCAGCGCGTACAGCGGCCGGTCGCGGTCCAGGTGGCGGACCAGGCCGGAGTAGCACCAGCCGAGGCCCCCGCCGGGGTGGACGGCGAACAGCGGCGGGCGGCTGCCGCCCGTGCGCAGCGGCAGCAGCCGGCCGAGCCCGTCGCCGGATTCGGCGCCGCCCTCGGCGGTGAGCCGTTCGGCGAGCCGGGCCACGGTCGGGGTCTCGAAGAGGGCCCGCAGACCGATCCGGACGCCGAGTTCGTCGTGGATCCGAGCGGTGAGCCGGGCGGCGAGCAGGGAGTGGCCGCCGAGGTCGAAGAAGTTGTCGTCGATGCCGACGGCCGGGGTGTTGAGGGTGGTGGCGAAGAGGTCGCAGAGGAGCTCTTCGTGGGGCGTGCGGGGGCCGCGGCCGACCGTTCCGGCGGCGGCGGGGTTCGGTGCGGGCAGGGCGCGGCGGTCGAGCTTGCCGTTGGGGGTGAGCGGGAGGGCGTCGAGGAGCACGACGGCGGAGGGCACCTGGTAGGCGGGCAGCCCGGCCGCGGCGGTGGACCGGAGTTCGGCCGGGTCCGGCGCGGGGGTGTCGGCGGACGGGACGAGGTAGGCGACGAGTCGCTGGTCGCCGGGGTTGTCCTCGCGCAGCAGCACGGCGGCCTGGGCGATGTCCGTACGCGCGGTGAAGTGGGCCTCGATCTCGGCGGGTTCGATGCGGAAGCCGCGCAGCTTGATCTGGTCGTCGGTGCGGCCGAGGAACTCCAGCCGGCCCTCGTGGTGCCAGCGGCCGAGGTCTCCGGTGCGGTACATCCGGGTGCCGGGCTCGCCGTACGGGTCGGGCAGGAAGCGCTCGGCGGTCAGGCCGGGGCGGCCGAGGTAGCCGCGGGTCACCAGGTCGCCGGCGATGTACAGTTCGCCGCCGACGCCGATCGGCAGGGCGCGGAACGCCTCGTCCAGGACGTACATCCGGGTGTTCCAGACCGGGCGGCCGATGGTGATCACGCCGGAGGGGGCGGTGTCGCCGGGCTCGATGCGGAACTCGGTGCAGCCGACGGTGGTCTCCGTCGGGCCGTACTCGTTGATCACGGTGGCGCCGGGGTGCCGTCGGCGCCACTCGTCCAGCACCTCGCCCATCAGCGACTCGCCGCCGAGGACCAACTGCTCGCTGGGCGAGAAGCGTTCGGGCAGCGCGGTGAGCAGGGCGAGGTGGCTGGGGGTGGCCTTGACGAAGGTCGGGCGCTCGAACTCCCGTGCCGTGGGGGCCTCGTCGTCCAGTTCGATCAGCTGGACGGTGCCGCCGCTGGTGAGCGGGGCGAACAGGCCGGTGACGGTGAGGTCGAAGGAGACCGGGGAGTGGACCAGGGCCCGGCCGGACACGCTGCCGTAGGCGTCGCGGGCCCACGCCAGGTAGGCGTCCAGCGAGTGGTGCTCGACCACCACGCCCTTGGGGCGCCCGGTGGAGCCGGAGGTGTAGATCACGTAGGCGGGGTTGCGCAGTGACAGGGGCGCCGAGCGGTCGGCGTCGGTGAGGTCGTGCGCGGGGAGGGCGGCGAGGGCGGCAGTCGTGTCCGGGGCGTCGAGCAGCAGGCGGGGGTGCTCGGTGGCGGGCAGCAGGCCGGCGGCCTCGGTGGTGGTGAGCACGCACAGCGGCTGGGCGTCGTCGAGGGTGTAGGCGATCCGCTCGCCCGGGTGGGTGAGGTCGATCGGGAGGTACGCCGCGCCGGACTTGAGCACCGCGAGCACGGCCACCAGGGTCTCCACCGAGCGGGGCACGGCCAGTGCGACGAGCCGTTCGGGGCCGGCCCCCTGGGCCACGAGGTGGCGGGCGAGGCGGTTGGCGGCGGTGTCGAGCCGGGCGTAGCTGAGGGTGTCGGTGCCGCTGACGACGGCGGTGGCGTCGGGGGTGCGGGCGGCCTGGGCGGCGAACAGCTCCGGCAGCGTCCGGCCGGGGAGTTCGCGGGTCGGGCCGTTCCAGTCGGTGAACAGGGCTCGGCGCTCGTGCTCGCCGAACAGGTCGATGTCGTGGATGGGGGTGTCGGGGTGGTCGGCGGCGCTGCGCAGGATGCGCTGGAACTGCTCGGCGAGCCGCTGGATGGTGGCGGGCTCGAAGAGGTCGGTGGCGTATTCGATGGTCAGGGTGAGGCCGTTCGGGGCGTTGTCCTCGGTGTGGTGCTCGATCACCGTGAAGGACAGGTCGAACTTGGCCGTGCGGAGGGTGTCGTCCTGCTCCTGCGGCAGCGGCTCCGATGCCCAACCATCGTTGCCGGGTGCGGTGTTGTTGAGGGTGAGGATGGTTTGGAAGAGGGGGTGGCGGTGGGGGGTGCGGGTGGGGTTGAGGTGTTCGACGAGGAGTTCGAAGGGGAGGT
>NZ_JBSFWR010000216.1:0-2971 GCF_053594915.1 Kitasatospora sp. NPDC002543
CACCCTGCCAAGCAAGATCGTGAGCACAAGAGCGCAGCTCAACTCATTTTGAAACGATCAGTAAGTCGCCTACCGCACCGCCCGTCAGGTCCCGGGCGACTGCCACTGCCGTGGCCCTTCCAGAGTTCAAGCAACAATGCCGTCCGGCAACAGTCTTTTGTGGCAGCATTGTTGGAAGAACGTACCCCGTGCCGCCGTTCGCGGGTCGTCGTCTGTCGGAGACAACCTCACCGTCGCAGCAGGTGCGGCGTGGAGCCGGCCTGTCCTGGGAGGGAGGTGGCCTGCCTTGAGATCGCACCTGATCCACTGGTTCTACGACGTGGCCAAGGACTTCGAGTTTGCCAAGTACTTCGGGGGTGCCAAGTACTTCATGATTGCCCTGCTCGTGGCGTTGCCCCTGATCTATTTGGTGAGTCGCCCCTCGCAGCCGCCGAAGAAGCCGAGCCAGGGCAAGTCGGTCCAGGTGACACGACAACATCACGCCCCCAAGGGGAAGGACCCGGTCAGGGCGCTGGTCGACGGCGAGATCGGCCTCTCCGTCGATTCCGTCGATCTCGCTGGGCACGGGCGGTCGGCGCCCTCACTGGTCCGGGTGGCCGCTGAGGACCCCGCGGATGCGCTCTCGACACAGCTCGGTAAGCGAGATGCCGATCTTGCGTGGATGGCGGATGACGAAGGCATGCCAATCGCTTCCCGCCGCCTGGCGGAGGGGCTTGATGAACTGTTCCGGGCCCTGGGCCCGCCCCCGGCTCCGCGACCAGGAGACACGGACGTGGTTCTGGTCGGCGACGGTGGAGGGCAACAGTGACGACACCTGGACGTGACGCCAGACGCGAACTGAGCGGCCTGGAAATCGCGAGGGAATGGGCGAACCTCCCCCCAGAGTTCCTTAAGGCAGCCCTTGCGGCGCTGGAACCCGAACTCAAGCGCACTCACGCGAGGAAGATGAAGGAACTCGACATGGAGCAACGAGAGCGGGAAGCTGCACGCGAGGCCGAGGAGCGTCAGGCCGAGCGTTCCTACCGTCTCTACATGGGCGGTCTCGTGGCCGGATTCGCCCTCTGCGCCGGAATGCTCTGCGGGTCTGTGATCGAAGCACTGCACAAGCAGGAGGTGCTGGCGGGGATTCTGGCGGGGCCGACCATGATCGGCGTTGTCGCCTTGTTCGTCCTGCGGCAGCGCCAGAGCGGCAGGGGCCAGCAGCGACCTGGTCGTGCGAGCATCCCCGGTCAGCAGCCGCCAAGCGCGCCGCACGTCCTCGTGCCGACTCCTGAAGCGGTGGAGCCGGCCTGACAGCATGTCCCATGGTGGTGGATCGGGTCGTTGGACCGGTCATCGGGAGTGGTGGGTGGGGTTGGATCGTTCCTGACGGCTTGTGGTTGCGGTGGAGCGCGTCGACGGGCCGTCGGAGCGGGTGCCCGGCACCGGCTCGTGTTCGTCGACCGGGTGGCCGCCACGCTCATCCACCTGCGCCACGACCTGCCGCACTCGGTCCTGGCCCTGCTGTCCGGCGTCGACCGCTCCACGGTCCGCCGGGCTGTCGGCGAAGCCAGGGGCCTGCTCGCCGCCCGAGGCTTCGCGGTGCCCGACCGGCCCGGGATCCGCCTGCGGACCCTCGCGGACGTTCTCGCCTACGCGCAGGCCGAGGCAGTCGTGCCACGCCTGGGCGCCGCCCTGCTGACCGATCTGTTCCGCGCTGAAGAACGGTTCACGGTCCCGGGTATGCCCGAGACCGTGCTGCGCATGACCGGCGGCATCGGGACGACCCTCATCGGCGGGCAGCTCAGCCTGATTCACGGGTGTGCCGGCGCGGCCGTCGCTGCCAAGGTGGCCAGCAGTCGCAGGCGCTCGGCAGTGGGGGAGGCGGGCTCGGCGATGTACGCGGACAGGGTGATGAAGGGGGAGGGATCAAGGGTCAGTTCCTCGAAGGCCAGGACGAGTTCTCCGACCTGGTGGTGGAGGGTCTTCCTGCCCGCGCGGTGGACCGCCGACATCGTGGGCGGCCCAGCGGGTTCTGAAGTCGGCACTTCGCGTGGTCAGTTCGCCGACGAGCTGTATCAGCTGCCGGTCCTGCGGTGTCGCGCCGGCCCGGGCGCGGAGGATGCGCACGCATGCGGCTGCCGCGTCGTCGAGGTCGTCGTAGAACGTGGCCGCGGCGGGGTCGAGGAAGACGACGGAGGCCAGGTTCGGCGGGGAAGCCGAGGAACGCCGGGTCGGGCTGGTGAAGGCCATGTCGAACAGGGCCCGGCCGAGAGCGTTCGACGCGAGGACGTCGAGCCTCTTGCTCAGTGCGATGACAGGGGTGACGCTCATCGCGTCGATGAGCAGCTGCACCTGCTGCGGCACGCCCGTCGCGGCCTTCGGCTGTCTCCTCGCCCGTGAGGGGCGGCGCGCGGCGCGGGCGAGGTCGTAGAGGTAGGCGCTCTCGTCCTCGGTCAGCTGCAGGGCGCGCGCGAGGGCGTCGATGACCTCGTCGGAGACCCCTGTCAGGTCGCCCTTCTCGATCCGGGTGTAGTAGTCGGCCGAGACGCCGGCGAGCATCGCGACCTCCTCCCGGCGCAGGCCGGGAACGCGGCGCGCTCCGCCGCCCCTCGGGATGCCGGCCATATCGGGGGTGATCTTCGCGCGGCGTGTGGCCAGGAAGTCCCGTACGCGCTCGTCCTTCGGTGCCATGACCTCACGCTATGGGCGATCGGGGCCAGGGGCCAGGTTCTGCCGGACCCTCCTCTGAGGGGGTTCTGTCGCAGCCTTCCACCCTCGATCGAGGGCGCCCACAGTTGGTGTCGTAAGAGCCGACGGGCGCCGCCCCGGCCCCCGGACGACGACGAGCGGGACAGTCAGGAGGAATCATGACTGAACGGACCGAGCGCATGAGCTTCCGCTCCCCGGGGATGGCCTGGGACCTGGCGGGAATCCTCCACCTCCCCACGGATTTCGACGAGAACGGCTCCTGTCCGGCGATCGTGAGCGT
>NZ_JBSFWR010000217.1:0-2968 GCF_053594915.1 Kitasatospora sp. NPDC002543
CGGACGGGCGGTGCGGTCGGGCGGTGGTGACGGGCGGTGCGGACGGGCGGTGCGGGCAGGCCAGGCGGAGCACCGGGCCGGGGCCGGTGGGAGCGCCCCCACCGGCCCCGGCGGTGCGGTCAGTGGCCCAGCCGGTGCCGCATCCGGCCGCCCTGCGCGGCGGCCCGCTGTTCCGGCCCGGTGAGGTCCGAACTCCCGGCGGGACCGGGGCTCCCCGTGAGGTCCGACCGCCCGGTGAGGTCCGACCGCTCGGCGCGAGCGGCATGCGCTCCTCGCGAGGAGCGCCGGCCGCGCCCGGACAGCCGCATCAGAGCGAGGCCGAGGCAGAAGATCAGGGCCAGCGCCACCCCGGCGAGGAAGATGCTCAGGCTGTTCAGCGCCACCAGGTTGTTGCCCAGGATCGTCACCTGGTAGTCGGGTCCGCCGGAGAGGTTGTCCGCGATCAGCAGTCCGACGAACGCGCCGGACGCCGCCATCAGCAGAAGTCCCAGCAGCAACATGGGGATTCCTTCCGTTTCGGTCTCGGCCCCCCTCGTCCGCTCGCGTCTACCCATCCCGGGCGGCCCGTAACGGCCGTCGGTGCGGCACGCCGGGCCGCCCGGGGCGGGTACCGGGGTCAGATCCGGGTGGCCAGCGGCACGGAGATCCGCTTCATCCAGGTGCCGGTCGCGAAGTCGCGGGCCCTGATGGCGACGCGGTCGCGGTAGACGTCCACCTGGAGCCCCTGGTTGAAGTGCCCGGGGACGGTGACCTCGCCGCCCTGCCCGTTGTCGGCGAACCCGGTCTGCACGGCGCCGGTGTTGATCACCGAGAAGCCGTCCAGGTTGGCGGTGCCCGGCACGATGCGGCGCACGTACCAGTCGGAGAGGGTCAGGTCCCAGTGGGTGTGGCCGCTGAAGAGGAACACGTCGCGGTACCGCCCGAGGAGACCGAGGAGCCGGTCGGGCTGGAGGTAGTCGCTCATGTAGATCTTGCTGCGGGTCCCGGAGACCGTGTTGGGCAGCGGGTGGTGGGTGATCACCATGACGGGCTTGCGGCGCCGCGCCCAGTACTGCAGGCGGTCCTCCAGCCACTGGAACTGCGCGTCGCTGATCCACACCTCGTCCCACAGGGAGTTGTCGTGGTACTTCATGTAGCGCTCGGTGCCGAGGGTCAGGACCGGGATGCCGCCGAAGGTGGTCTCCGCGTAGATCGAGGACCGCTTGGCGAACCGGTAGAAGCTGCGGAAGAGGGACTCCTCGGTGGTGCCGTTGGGCCAGGTGCTCTGGGCGAGCGTGTTCGGGTCGGACCACTTGGGGACGTAGAACTCGTGGTTGCCGATGGCCCAGGCCACCTCGCGGGGCTTCGGCCCCTGGTCCAGCACCTTCTGCACCTCGGCGTACTCGAAGTCGTAGCCGCGCGGCGTGATGTCCCCGGCGACGGCCAGGCCCGACCCCTGCGGGTTGGTGGCCCGGATGTCCCTGAGCGCCTGGGCGAAGTCGCCGAGGTCGCCCTGGATGTCGCTGATGACGTTGAAGCTCGTCACCAGCCCGCCGCCGTCGGAGTCCGCCACGGCGGTCCCCTGCGCGAGTCCTCCGAGCGCCAGCGCTCCGGCGGTCGCGCCGAGCAGCGTCCTGCGTTCCATGGGTCTTTCCTTTCGACTGCCGCGCTGCGCCGGGGGTTGCCGCCGCGCGGTTCGGACCAGACCCGTTATCACTATGCGATCGAATGGGCGGTCAGGTGAACGGGCACTGTCGATCAGGGTCGGTCCGGAGGACGGCCGCGTGCCCGTCACCCTCCGTCCCACCCGGCCCGATCCGGTCGGGTTCGCTCCGGCCCGGTTCGGTCCGGTCCCGCACGAGCGGGCCGCGGCGCGCTCCGACTCCCCCGCGCCGCCGGGCCGGATTCTTCGTGTCATCCGCCAGTACGGCCGCGGACCCGCGCGGAGGAGACTTTCCACCGCGGCGGCCGCCGCCGACCGGCCGGGCCCACCGGCCCGGAAGGATCAAGCCGGCCGCACGCGCCAGGACGTACGGACGGAACGACGCATCGGAGGAGCGGCACATGGACGTGCGGCAGTACGACGGGATCGGCGAGGCGTTCGAGGGCTTCAAGGCCCTGCCGTTGGCGCGCTACGGGGAGGTGCCGAGCTTCCTCGGCCTGGTCGGGGACGTCCGCGGCCGGTCGGTCCTCGACCTGGCGTGCGGCACCGGCTTCTACAGCCGGGAGTTCAAGCGCCGCGGCGCCGCCGACGTCCTCGGCGTCGACCTCTCGGGCGAGATGGTCGCCGCCGCGCGGGCGAGCGAGCTGCGGGAGCCGCTGGGCGTGCGCTACGAGGTCGGCGATGTGGCCGAACTGCCGCCGCTGGACAGGCGGTTCGACATCGCCCTGGCGGTGCACTGCCTCAACTACGCCGAGGACGTCGCGGCGATGGAGCGGATGTGCCGCGCCGCCCGCCGCAGCCTGGTGCCCGGCGGGGAGTTCTTCGTCCTCGCCCAGAAGCCCGACTACCGGTTCGACTGCCCGTCCCTGGAGCGCTACGGGTTCCGCTGCGAGCCCCTCGGCGAGGAGATCGAGACGGGGCCGCGGGTGCGGGTCACGGCCCTGATCGACCCGGAGCCGATCAGCATCGTCGCCACGGCCCCGCGCCGGGAGGTGTTCGAGCACAGCCTGCGTGCGGCCGGGTTCACCGGGCTGGAGTGGGTGCCGCTGGCGGTGTCGGAGGCCGGCGTCCGCGCCTACGGCCGGGAGTTCTGGGCGGACTTCCTCGCCTTCCCCTCGCTGGAGATGCTGCGCTGCCGCGCCTGAGCCGCCGACCCGACCGACCGGCCGGCGGGTCTGCGGGGCCGGGGCGGCCGGGAGGACCGGCCGCCCCGGGCCCCACCCGCCGCCCGCGGCACGGCCGGCTGCGCGGGGAGGACGCCCCGGCCCCGGCCCCGGACGCCTTCGGACGGGACGCCTTCGGACGAGACGCCTTCGAACAGGACGC
>NZ_JBSFWR010000218.1:0-2814 GCF_053594915.1 Kitasatospora sp. NPDC002543
CAGGTTCACGCCGTCCAGCAGTTGGGTGAGGGCGTCGCGGTCGGAGACGTCGCAGGCGGCGACGGTCGCTTCGGCTCCCAGGGCGGCGAGTTCGGCGACGAGTTCGCTCGCGCCGGGGGCGTCGGGGCCGCGTCGGCTGGTGAGCAGCAGGCGGCGCACGCCGTGCTCGGTGACCAGGTGGCGGGCGAACAGGGCGCCGAGGCCGCCGGTGCCGCCGGTGACCAGGACGGTCTCGTCGGCCTCGAAGAGGACAGTCCCGCCGGACGCGGACGACTCGACGCGCACCAGGCGCGGAACGTACAACGCCTCGGCGCGGACCGCGAGTTCGGGCTCGCCGGAGGCGACGACGGCGCCCAGGGCGTGCGGAAGGGCGGTGAGGTCGTCGAGGTCGGCGAGGGTGATGCGTCCGGGGTTCTCGGCCTGGGCTGCGCGGATCAGGCCCCAGATGGGGGCGCCGGCGAGGTCGGTGATCTCGGGGTGGGCGACGGCGCCCGAGGTGACGACGACCAGGCGGGAGTGGGCGAGACGGTCGTCGGCCAGCCATGCCTGGAGCGCGTTCAGGACCCGGCCGAGGCCGGCCCGCACGCCGGCCGGTACGTCACCGCTCTGCGGCGCGCACGGCAGCACGACCACCGACGGCGCCTCGGCGCCCGAGGCGACGGCCTCGACGAGCGCGGCCATCGACGGGTACGAGTCGGCACCCGAGGCTGCGGCGTCCCCGCCGACGAGCGCCCAGCGGTCCGTGAGTGCCACACCTGGCGCGGAGCGGCCGCCCGACCACTCGACGCCGAACAGCGCGGCGTCCCGACCGGTGGCGCCGGTCAGCTGGTCGGCGACCACGGGGCGGCCGAGCACGGACTCGACCGACAGCACCGGCTGCCCGGCGGCGTCGGCGACGGTCAGAGTGATGCTGCCCTCACCGGCCGCGGCCAGGCGCACCCGCAGCGCGGTGGCGCCGACAGCACGCAGGGCGACACCCTTCCACACGAACGGCAGGACGGTCTGGCCGCCGCGGTGGCCGTCGTCGTCGAACAGGACCGCGTGCATCGCGGCGTCGAGGAGTGCGGGGTGGAGGCCGAAGCGGGCGGCGTCGGCGTGGGCGTCCTCGGGGAGCGCGACCTCGGCGAAGGTCTCCTCGCCCCGGCGCCAGGCCGCGCGCAGGGCCTGGAAGGTCGGGCCGTATCCGTAGCCCTGCTCCTCCAGCAGCTCGTACGCACCGGCGACGTCCACGGCCTCGGCGCCCGGCGGCGGCCACTCGACCAGGTCGGCGGACGCGGCGCGAGCGGCGCCTTCGGTGCCGAGCACACCCTCGGCGTGCAGGACCCAGGAGCCGGCTTCGTCACTGCGGGAGTGGACGGTGACGGTACGGTCGCCGCGCTCGTCGGCGCCGGTGACCGTGACCTGGACCGCGACACCGCCGAAGACGGGCAGAACCAGCGGGGCCTGGAGCGCGAGCTCGGTGAGGACGTCGCAGCCGACCTGTCGGCCGGCCCGCAGGGCGAGTTCGACGAATCCGGTGCCGGGAAGCAGGATCGCGTCGCCGATGCGGTGGTCGGCCAGCCAGGGCTGGGTCTCGACGGACAGGCGGCCCGTCATCATGGTGCCGCCGGACTCCGGCATGGCGACGACGGCGCCCAGCAGCGGGTGGTCCGCGGCGTCGAGACCAGCGGAGGTCACACCGCCGAAGTCACCGCCGAACCAGGAGCTCGCCAGGTACTCGCGGGTGTCCAGCCAGAAGCGCTCGCGCTGGAAGGGGTAGGTGGGCAGGTCGGTGTGCTGGGTGCGGAGGCCGGTGAAGGCGGTGGCCCAGTCGATGGTCACACCGGTGGTGTGGAGCGAGCCCAGAGCTGCGAGGAAGGTGGTGTTCTCGTCGCGGTCGCGGCGCTGGGTGGGGATGACGGTGGTGTCTTCGGTCGTCTGCTGGGCCATGGCGGTGAGGACGGCGTCGGGGCCGATCTCCAGCAGGGTGGTGACTCCGTTGTCGGTCAGGGTGCGGACGGCGTCGGTGAAGCGGACGGCGGCGCGGACCTGGTTGACCCAGTACTGCGGGTCGGTGAGTTCGGTGGTGGTGAGGGTGCCGGTGACGGTGGAGACGAGCGGGATGGTGGGCTCGTTGTAGGCCAACTCCCGTGCCACGGTGGCGTACTCGGCGAGCATGGGCTCCATGAGCACGCTGTGGAAGGCGTGGGAGACGCGCAGGCGCGAGGTGCGGCGGCCCTGGGTGGCGAAGCGCTCGGCGAGCGCCTCGACAGCGGTCGCTTCGCCTGAAATGACCACGGAGCGGGGGCCGTTGAGGGCGGCGATGTCGACGCCGTCGGTCAGGTGCGGGGTGACCTCGTCCTCGGTGGCCTCGACGGCGATCATCGCACCGCCGCCCGGAAGGGCCTGCATCAGCTTGCCGCGTGCGGCGACGAGTCGGGCGGCGTCGGTCAGGGTCCAGACGCCGGCGACGTGGGCGGCGGCGAGTTCGCCGATGGAGTGCCCGGCGAGGTACTGCGGCTGGACGCCCCACGACTGCAGGAGCGCGAACAGCGCGACCTCGACGGCGAACAGGGCGGTCTGGGTGTACGCGGTCTGGTTGAGGAGGTCACCGTCCTCGCCCCAGACCACCTCGCGCAGGGGTCGGTCGAGCCACCGGTCGAGTTCGGCGCAGACCTGGTCGAAGCGGGCCGCGAACACGGGGTGGGCGTTGTACAACTCCTGCCCCATGCCGAGGCGCTGGGCGCCCTGGCCGGTGAACAGGAAGCCGGTGGTCCCGCCGGAGCGGGCCGGTCCGGTGAGCGGTTCGGTGCCGTCGGCGATGCGGTCGAGCGC
>NZ_JBSFWR010000219.1:0-2675 GCF_053594915.1 Kitasatospora sp. NPDC002543
AGGGCGCCGAGGCCTCCGGTGCCGCCGGTGATGAGGACGGTCTCGTCGGCTTCGAAGGTGATCGGCTGGGTTTCGGTGGTGGTGGTCGGGGTGAGGCGGGGGATGAAGAGTTCGCCGTTGCGGATGGCGAGTTCGGGTTCGCCAGAGGCGACGACGGCGGCCAGTACCTGCGGGAGGGTGGTGAGGTCGTCGAGGTCGGCGAGGGTGATGCGTCCGGGGTTCTCGGCCTGGGCGGCGCGGACGAGTCCCCAGATGGGGGCGCCGGTGAGGTCGGTGATCCTGGGGTGGGCGACGGCGCCCGAGGTGACGACGACCAAACGCGAGTCGGTGAAGCGGTCGTCGGCCAGCCATGCCTGGAGCGCGTCCAGGACCCGGCCGAGACCGGCCCGCACGCCAGCCGGTACGTCACCGCTCTGCGGGGCGCACGGCAGAACGATCACGGACGGCAGTTCGTCGCCCGAGGCGACGGCCTCGACGAGCGTGGCCATCGACGGGTACGAGTCGGCACCCGAGGCTGCGGCGTCCCCGCCGACGAGCGCCCAGGAGGGCGCATCGATCGGCGCCGAAGCGACGGAGGCAGGGGCCCAGTCGGTGGTGTAGAGCGCACCACCGCCGTGGGCGCCGGCGACGGCCAGCCGGTCGACGGCGACCTCGCGGGAGACCAGCGACCGAACGGTGACCACGGGGTTCCCCGCGGCGTCCGAGACGTGCAGCGTGATGCCGTCGACCCCGGCCGGGGTGTTCCGGACCCGCAGCGTCGTGGCGCCGGCGGCGTGCAGTGCGACGTCGTTCCAGACGAAGGGCAGGACGGTCTGGCCGTCCCGGCGGCCGTCGTCGTGCACCAGTCCGGCGTGCATGGCCGCGTCGAGGAGCGCGGGGTGAACGCCGAAGCGTACGGCGTCGGTGTGGGCGTCCTCGGGGAGCACGACCTCGGCGAAGGTCTCCTCGCCCCGGCGCCAGGCGGCCTTGAGCCCCTGGAAGACCGGGCCGTAGCCGTAGCCCTCCTCCTTCAACCGGTCGTACGAGCCGTCTAGTTCGATCGCCACGGCGCCGACGGGCGGCCATTCGGCCGGTGCGGCGGTCTCCCGGGCGGCCGGCTGCCGGGAGACGGTCGAGAGCACACCCTCCGCGTGGAGGGTCCACTGGTCGTGGCCCTCGACGCGGGAGTGAACGGTCACCGTACGGTCGCCGTTGTCGTCGGCACCACCGACGGCGAGCTGCAACTGCACCCCGCCGGTCTCGGGGAGCACGAGGGGGGCGTGAAGAGCAAGTTCGGTCAGCGCGGCGCAGTCGACCTGACGGCCCGCGTAGAGCGAGAGCTCGACGAAGCCGGTGCCCGGGAAGAGGATCGCGTCGCCGATGCGGTGGTCGGCCAGCCACGGCTGGGTCTCCACCGACAGTCGGCCCGTCAGCATGACCCCGCCCGAGTCCGGCACCGGGACGACGGCGCCGAGCAGCGGGTGGTCGGCGGTGTCGAGGCCGGCGGCGACAACATCGGCTGCCGTGGCGCTGACGGCGTTGACCCAGAAGCGCTCGTGCTGGAAGGGGTAGGTGGGCAGGTCGGTGTGCTGGGTGTGGAGGCCGGTGAAGGCGGTGGCCCAGTCGATGGTCACACCGGTGGTGTGGAGCGAGCCCAGGGCTGCGAGGAGGGTTCGGGTCTCGTCGCGGTCGCGGCGCTGGGTGGGGATGACGGTGGTGTCTTCGGTCGTCTGCTGGGCCATGGCGGTGAGGACGGCGTCGGGGCCGATCTCCAGCAGGGTGGTGACGCCGTTGTCGGTCAGGGTGCGGACGGCGTCGGTGAAGCGGACGGCGGCGCGGACCTGGTCGACCCAGTACTGCGGGTCGGTGAGTTCGGTGGTGGTGAGGGTGCCGGTAACCGTCGAAACGAGCGGGATGGTGGGCTCGTTGTAGGCCAACTCGGCTGCCACGGTGGCGTACTCGGCGAGCATGGGCTCCATGAGGGCGCTGTGGAAGGCGTGCGAGACGCGGAGCTTGGAGGTGCGGCGGCCCTGGGTGGCGAAGCGCTCGGCGAGCGCCTCGACAGCGGCGGCTTCGCCTGAAATGACCACGGAGCGGGGGCCGTTGAGGGCGGCGATGTCGACGCCGTCGGTCAGGTGCGGGGAGATCTCGTCCTCGGTGGCCTCGATGGCGATCATGGCGCCGCCGGCGGGCAGTGCCTGCATGAGTCGGCCGCGTGCGGCGACGAGTCGGGCCGCGTCCGGCAGCGACCAGACGCCCGCGACGTGCGCGGCGGCCAGCTCGCCGATGGAGTGCCCGGCGAGGTACTGCGGCTGGACGCCCCACGACTGCAGGAGGGCGAAGAGCGCGACCTCGACGGCGAAGAGGGCGGTCTGGGTGTAGGCGGTCTGGTTGAGGAGGTCACCGTCCTCGCCCCAGATCACCTCGCGCAGGGGTCGGTCGAGCCACCGGTCGAGTTCGGCGCAGACCTCGTCGAAGCGCGCGGCGAACACGGGGTAGGTGGCGTACAACTCCTGTCCCATGCCGAGGCGCTGGGCGCCCTGGCCGGTGAACAGGAAGCCGGTGGTCCCGCCGGGGCGGGCCGCGCCAGCGAGCGCCTCCGTGCCGTCGGCGATGCGGTCGAGCGCGGTGAGCAGTTCCTCGCGTCCGGCGGCCGCGACGACCGCCCGGTGCTCGAAGCTCGCGCGGGCGGTGAC
>NZ_JBSFWR010000220.1:0-2653 GCF_053594915.1 Kitasatospora sp. NPDC002543
AGGTCGTGGGTGAGGGGTCGCATGGACCAGCCGTCGCCGGCGATGTGGTGCAGGACGAGGGCGAGCAGGTGCTGGTCGGGGGCGAGGGTGAACAGAGCGGCGCGCAGGGGGAGTTCGGTGGTCAGGTCGAAGGGCTGGGCGGTGAGTTCGGCGATCCGGGCGCGGGCGTCGGGCTCGTCGGTGGTGACGGTGGTGAGCGGGACGAGGCCCGGGGCGGCGGGGCGGATGGACTGGTGGGGTTCGCCGCCGGCCTCGGGGAAGAGGGTGCGCAGGGTCTCGTGGCGTTCCACCACGTCGTCCAGCGCGGCCTGGAGGGCGGTCGCGTCCACCGCGCCGGGCAGCGGCAGCACCACCGGGATGTTGTAGGAGGCGCGCTCGGTCTCGTCCATCCGGTTCAGGAACCAGAGCCTGGCCTGGGCCCGTGAGAGCGGGATCCGCTCGGGGCGCTCCGCCCGGACCAGCGGCGGCAGCGCGGCGGCCGGCCGGGCCTGCTCCAGCCGCTCGGCGAGGGCGGCGACGGTGGGCGCCTCGAAGAGGTCGCGGACGTCGATCTCGGCGTCCAGTTCGGTGCGGACGGCCGAGACCAGGCGCATCGCCAGCAGGGAGTGGCCGCCGAGGTCGAAGAAGTTGTCGTCGATGCCGACCGTCTCCGCGCCGAGGACGGCGGCGAAGACCTCGCAGAGCCGCTGCTCGCGTGCGGTGCGCGGGGCCCGGGCGGCGGGGGACTCCTGGCGCGGCGGGGCCGGCAGGGCGCGGCGGTCGAGCTTGCCGTTGGGGGTGAGCGGGAGGGTGTCGAGCAGGACGACGGCGGAGGGCACCAGGTAGGCGGGCAGCCGGGTGGCGGCCGTGGCCCGGAGCTCGGCCGGGTCCGGTGCGGCGTCGGCGTCGGCGGACGGGACGAGGTAGGCGACGAGTCGCTGGTCGCCGGGGCGGTCCTCGCGCAGCAGCACGGCGGCCTGGGCGATGTCCGTACGCGCGGTGAAGTGGGCCTCGATCTCGGCGGGCTCGATGCGGAAGCCACGCAGCTTGATCTGGTCGTCGGTGCGGCCGAGGAACTCCAGCCGGCCCTCGCCCCGCGCGTCGTGCCGCCAGCGGCCGAGGTCCCCGGTGCGGTACATCCGGGCGCCGGGCTCGCCGTACGGGTCGGGCAGGAAGCGCTCGGCGGTGGCGCCGGGGCGGCCCAGGTAGCCGCGGGCCAGGCCGGCGCCGGCGATGAACAGCTCGCCCAGCACGCCGATCGGCAGCTGCCGCAGCCCGGCGTCCAGCACCTGGACCCGCATGTTGTCCAGCGGGCGGCCGATCGGCACCGTGGTGCCGAGGTCGTCCCCGGCGGCCATCGGGTGCCGGGTGGCGAACACGGTGGTCTCGGTCGGGCCGTAGCCGTCGACGACCCGCAGCCCCGGGTGGGCGTCGAGCACCCGGCGCACGGCGGCCGCCGGGACGACGTCGCCGCCGGTCAGGACCTCGCGCACACCGGCCAGGCTCTGCGGCGCGTCCTCGGCGAGCAGCCGGAACAGGCCGGCGGTCAGCCAGAGCGCGGTCACCCGGTGGTCGGCGATCAGGCGCCCGATCCGCTCGGCGTCCAGGTCGCCGGCCGGCGCCACCACCACCTGGCCGCCGCTCAGCAGCGGCACCCACAGCTCGTAGGTGGCCGCGTCGAAGGCGTGCGGGGAGTGGAACAGCACCCGCTGGTGGTGGCCGTCCCGCTGCCACCAGCGGTCGGTGGCGAGGGCGGCGACGTCCGCGTGGGTGACGGCGATGCCCTTGGGCGTGCCGGTGGATCCGGAGGTGTACATCACGTAGGCGAGCTGCTCCGGCCGGACGGCCGGGAGGGGGCGGGCGGGGGTGTCCGGCAGCGGGGCCGAGACGTCCACCACCGGCAGGCCGGCAGCGGCCCGGGCCCGGACGAACGGCAGGTCGCGGGTGGCCGCGTCGACCAGGAGCAGCTCGGCGCCGGTGTCGGCCAGCACGAGGTCCATCCGCTCGGCGGGCCAGTTCGCGGCGAGCGGCACGTACGCGCCGCCCGCCCGCACCACGGCCAGCGTGCTGACCACCAGCGACGCCGAGCGCTGCTGGAGGACGGCGATCCGGCTCTCCGCGCCCGCGCCGAGGGCGATCAGGTGCCGGGCGAGGCGGTCGGTGGCGGTGTCGAGCCGGGCGTAGCTGAGGGTGTCGGTGCCGCTGACGACGGCGGTGGCGTCGGGGGTGCGGGCGGCCTGGGCGGCGAACAGCTCCGGCAGCGCGGCGGCGGGCAGCGGGTGGACGGCTCCGGCGGTCAGCGCCGCGAGTTCGGCCCGGCCGGCCGTGCCGAGCAGGTCGATGTCGTGGATGGGGGTGTCGGGGTGGTCGGCGGCGCTGCGCAGGATGCGCTGGAACTGCTCGGCGAGCCGCTGGATGGTGGCGGGCTCGAAGAGGTCGGCGGAGTACTCGACGGTGACGGTCAGGCCGTCCGGGTCGCCGTCGGCGGTGTGCTGCTCGGTGACGCTGAACGACAGGTCGAACTTGGCCGCGCTGTCGAAATCGACGTCGGCGGAGTCGAGTTCGCTCACCGCCCCGGTGGTGTTGTTGAGGGTGAGGATGGTTTGGAAGAGGGGGTGGCGGTGGGGGGTGCGGGTGGGGTTGAGGTGTTCGACGAGGAGTTCGAAGGGGAGGT
>NZ_JBSFWR010000221.1:0-2380 GCF_053594915.1 Kitasatospora sp. NPDC002543
ACCGCGATCTCCCGCGACGAACCCGACGGCCCTTACGGGCCGGTCGGCGGCCTGCCGGCCCCTACTCTCCTTATCGTGGGCTCAGCCGCGGTACGGCTCCAGCCACCCACACATGGGGCACTGCCAGTAGTTGCCGTTCACGAACATCGCGCAGCCGCAGCCTCGGGGGCACGCCATTACCGATCACCTCCTCCCTCATCGGTCGTCGACAGCCGGACGATCATCCGGCCGAGCCTGGCGGCCTCCTCGGGGGGCAGCGCAACGGCGGCCTGGTCGATGTGCACGACCACCTCACCCATGGCGGCGAGGCGCACGAAGACCTGCCCCTCCGTGCCGTGGAACGTGCGTTCGTCTACGGGCATCACGTCGTCCATCGTGGCTCTCCCTTCGGTAGTGCCCGGGCCTTCTCCCGGGTCAACGAGGTTCTGGGGCAGCCTGTCACGGGACCGGTGGTACGGCGGGCGCCAGACGGTCGGGGCCACTGAAGTCCCGCCAGCTACACTCACTGGTTCGTGTGCGGCAGGCTGGTCTGCTGCTCATCGGCTTCCGGGGCATGCCCGGCAGCGGCATCAACGTCCTCGGGGCGCAGGGAGGCGCTACGGGCGAGCATCTCCCGTACGCCGTTGACAGCCCTGTGCCAGTCCTCGCTGTTCGGGTTGAAGAGCTGCATCACTGGACCGTCGGGGCCGTGATCGGCGGGCAGGCCGAGCACACGCCGACCGCGTAGGCGAGCCCGTCGTCCGTGACGTGGCCGGCATCGGTCAGGGGACCGGCGCCACCGCAGCTGACGCAGGCGGTACCGGACCGCTGGGCCGGCGTCAGCCGAACGCCGGTGCGCGGGGCGACCACCCGCACGCTGTCGCCCAGGCGACCGGACGCGGCGTTCTGCAGATCGTGGCGGCGTCGGAGATCCTGCGGCGTTCGGTTCAGGGCGCGGGTGGTGGCGGCCATCGACTCTCCTCGGTGTAGGTGTCCCGATACAGAGAGTGTCGGCCGCGCGGGGGCCCCGAACTATCACAACGCGGTGATAGTTCGGGGCCCGTGTGTGATAGTCGGTCAGATGCCCACCCAGTGGGCAAGATTGACCAATGTTCCGGGTGTTGCGCGCCGTGCTGAGAGCAGGCCGGCCACCGTCTCACGCACCATCGGCTGATACCTCGTCTGCTGCGGGGCGACCTCCCGGGCGCGCTGCAGAGTCTGCTGGGCCTGGTCCGTCCGGCCGGTCCACAGCTGGGCCCGTGCGACCTCCGCCAGGTGCGCAGCCACTCGCGACGCTGGCCAGTCCGCGGGGACCGTCAGCCCAGCTGCAGCCTGCAGCGCCTCTCCGTACTGGCACTGCTCGGCCAGCGTCGCTACTTGGTGGGTCGCGACGTTGGTCGGCCCGAACGACAGCCAGTGGACCCGCGTTGCCTCGCCCGTCGTCTCCGCCGTCCGGGACGCCTCCGCGATGTGGGCCGCCGCCGCCGTGCCGTCGCCCGCCCGCGCGGCCAGGACGGCGGCACCGAGGTGCAGCTGCCCAGTGACGACGTCACGAACCCGACCGGGCTCACCCTGGTTAAGCGTCGTCATGCCGACCGCGACGAGCCGCTGGCCCATTCGGTACTGGCCGGCCCGCAGATAAACCAAACTCCGCAGGTACTGCCGCATCCCGGCGAGGACCGGATCGGACGCACGTGCCGCCGCCCAGTCGAGGCGGTCGAGGGCAACCACGCACAGATCCGTGTAGCCCAACTTCGTGGTGACGTCGTAGCCGGTGCGGTAGGTGCTGGCGAGCACGCTCCATGCCTCGGTGGTCTGGGCAGTCCACGCAGCGGTGGTGGCCTCGGCGATCAGGTCCGGCAGCGCGGTGGCGGCGTCCTTCAGCCGGCCGTCGCGCACCAGCGCGCACAGCTGATCGGCAGCAGCCGCGAGGGCCGGGACGCCGCGCGGGGTGACGTCCGGGTCGGCGCCGAGGTCGTACAGGTCGAGTGCCTCACGGATGGGCTGGATCAGGCCGTCCAGCTCGTCCTGCTGCAACTCGGTGAGGTAGGGCTGACCGGTCAGGTCCGTCGTCTGTACGGACAGGGCCTGGGCGACGGCGGCCACGACGGCTGGGGTGGCGGGGCGTGCCCCCTGTTCGACCTTGGCCATCATGCTGTAGGAGATGTGAGCGCGGCTGGCCAGCTCTTGCTGAGTCAACCTGCGCAGTTTGCGGTACCAGGCGATGCGGGCGCCGATGTGTTCGGCGGCGGGCACGGGCATACTGGACTCCGTTCGTAGCGACCACTGCGGACGATACCCGTTGTAGGTGGCGGGCAGCCGTCGGCGGCGGAGTCACCGGGGTGATGGAGCGGCTGTCCGCCATCGAGCACGAGATGCGGCCCAACTCGGGCGGCTCCTT
>NZ_JBSFWR010000222.1:0-2332 GCF_053594915.1 Kitasatospora sp. NPDC002543
ACCCTGCCCCGCTACCGGACCGCCCTCGGCGAGATCGAGGCCCAGCTGATCGGCGCGGAGGAACTGGTCGAGGGCCTGGCCCCCCGGGTGGACCGCCCGCCCCTTCCACGGGACGGGCTGCCGGCGCCGGCCGGGACGGTCCCGGGCCGGAACGGACGGGAAGGACGGCCGACGGATGGGCAGCGAGCAGAGGGATCCGGCGATCCACGGACGGTTCGGCGACTACCAGAACGAGATCTACCTGCGCGGGCTCGGCGGGGTGCTGCCGACGATGCCGATGGCCTTCCCCGAGCTGGAGGCGCGGGCGAGCACGGCTCTGGCGCCCTCGGTGCTCTCCTACGTCGCGGGCGGCGCGGGCGACGAGTCCACCCAGCGTGAGAACGTCGCCGCCTTCGGGCGGTGGGGCCTGGTGCCGCGGATGATGGTCGGCGCGAGCACCCGGGACCTGACGGTCGAACTGTTCGGCCTGCGGCTGCCGACCCCGCTGTTCATGGCGCCGATCGGGGTGATCGGCCTGTGCGCCCAGGACGGGCACGGGGACCTGGCCACCGCCCGGGCCGCCGCCCGCACCGGCGTGCCGATGGTCGCCTCCACCCTGACGGTCGACCCGCTGGAGCAGGTGGCCGCCGAGTTCGGCGACACCCCCGGCTTCTTCCAGCTCTACACGCCCACCGACCGGGCGCTCGCCGAGAGCCTGGTGCACCGGGCCGAGGCCGCGGGCTACCGGGGCATCGTCGTCACCCTGGACACCTGGGTCACCGGTTGGCGCCCGCGTGACCTGGCCACCGCCAACTTCCCCCAGCTGCGCGGCCACTGCCTGGCCAACTACACCTCCGACCCGGTGTTCCGCGCCCGCCTCGCCAAGGCGCCGGAGGAGGACCCGCAGGCGGCCGTCCTGGAGTGGGCCGGCGTCTTCGGCAACCCGCTGACCTGGAACGACCTGCCCTGGCTGCGCTCGCTCACCGACCTGCCGATCCTCCTCAAGGGCATCTGCCACCCCGAGGACGTCCGCCGCGCCAGGGACGGCGGCGTCGACGGCATCTACTGCTCCAACCACGGCGGCCGCCAGGCCAACGGCGGGCTCGCCGCCCTCGACCTGCTCCCCGACGTGGTCGGGGCCGCCGACGGCCTGCCCGTCCTCTTCGACTCCGGCGTCCGCTCGGGCACCGACGTCGTCAAGGCGCTCGCCCTCGGCGCCACCGCCGTCGGCGTGGGTCGCCCGTACGCCTACGGCCTCGCACTGGAGGGCACCGACGGCATCGTCCACGTGCTGCGCTCACTCCTCGCCGAAGCCGACCTCCTGATGGCCGTCGACGGCTACCCGACCCTCGACTCCCTGCGCAGGAACGGTGCGCTGCGCCGAATCTGACGACTGATCAGCCCTCGGCGCACGCACGCAACAGGAGGGGCTTGCCGGGACATTCGGGACGGCCCTACGCTCGAACGGCACAAATCGGGTCCGTACGTTCCCGCTCGCTCGGAGGTCCGCCATCATCCGCGTCCTGCTGACCGCCTTCGAACCGTTCGGCCGCGATCCCCTGAACTCGTCCCTGGAGGCGGGCCGGCTGGTCGCCGCCGGTCCGCCCGCCGGAGTGGCCCTCGACTTCGCCGAGCTGCCCTGGGTGTTCGGCGACTCGATCGCCGAACTGCGAAGGGCGGTGGCCCGGTTCGAACCGGACCTGGTCATCGCCACGGGCCAGGGCGGCAACCGCCCGGACCTCACGGTCGAGCGGGTCGCCATCAACCTCGACGACGCCGTCCGAGGCCCCGACCGCAAGGGCAACCAGCCGGTCGACCAGCCGGTGGTCCCGGACGGCCCCGCCGCCTACTTCTCCTCCCTGCCGGTGAAGGCCTGCGTGGAGGCGGTCCAGCAGGCCGGCATCCCCGCCACCCTCTCCCACACCGCCGGCACCCAGCTCTGCAACCACGTCTTCTACGGGCTGGCCCACCTGATCGCCACCGAACACCCGGACCTGCGCGGCGGATTCGCGCGCCTCCCGTACCTGCCGAGCCAGGTGTCCGGGCGGGAGAAGAGCGCCTCGATGGCCGCCGAGACGGCAGCCGAGGGCGTCCGCATCCTCATCCGCAGCGCGGTCGCCGCCCTCCACCCGCCACCCGTCGGCCCCCTCGCCACCCCCCGCCGCCGCCCCTGGCTCCCCCGCCGCCCCGGCTGACCCGTCACCGGGGGCTTGGTGGCCCCGGTCCGGTCCGGAAACGCGAAGAACCCCCATCCGGGGCCCGGATGGGGGTTCTTCAGAAGAATTGTTCGGCGGCGTCCTACTCTCCCACAGGGTCCCCCCTGCAGTACCATCGGCGCTGTAAGGCTTAGCTT
>NZ_JBSFWR010000223.1:0-2310 GCF_053594915.1 Kitasatospora sp. NPDC002543
CAATGCCCTCATCGGCGCGCTGGACACCCAGAGCCTGGACCACGTCCTCGCCCCCAAGGCGGACGCCGCCTGGCACCTCCACGAACTCACCGCCGGTCTCGACCTGCGCCTGTTCGTGCTCCTGTCCTCCGCCGGAGGCCAGGTCCTCGCCGCCGGCCAGGGCAACTACGCCGCCGCCAACACCTTCCTCGACGCCCTCGCCGCCCACCGCAACGCCCAAGGCCTCACCGCCACCGCCATCGCCTACGGCCTCTGGGCCACGGAGACCGGCCTCGGCGGCGTGCTCGCCGAGGCCGAGGAGCGGATGGCCCGCCTCGGCATGCCGGCCGTCCCGGTCGCCGAGGGCCTGGCCCTGTTCGACGAGGCGACCGCCGCCGGCCGGGCGAACGTCACCGGTCTGCGCGTCGACCGCCGCACCCTGGAGTCCCGCACCGACGAACTCCCCGCCCTCCTGCGCGGCATGGTCCGCACGGGCCTGCGCCGCGCCGCCACCGGCGCCACCGGCTCGCTCGCGGGCGGCCTCGCGGCCCGACTGGCCGGCCTCACCGCCGACCAGCGCCTGACCGAACTCACCACCCTGGTCCGCACCGAGGTCGCCGCCGTCCTCGGCCACACCACCCCCGACGCGATCGAACCCGACCGCGCCTTCCAGGAGTTGGGCTTCGACTCGCTCTCCGCCGTCGAACTGCGCAACCGCCTCAACACCGCCACCGGCCTGCGCCTGCCGGCCACCCTCGTCTTCGACTACCCCTCCGCCCACGCCGTCGCCCAGCACATCGCCACCGAGGCACTCGGCGCGACGAGCTCCTCGATCACCCCGGTGGTCGGCACCGCGACGGCCGTCAGCGACGACCCGATCGCGATCGTCGGCATGGCCTGCCGCTACCCCGGCGGCGTCACCACCCCCGAGCAGCTCTGGCAGCTGGTCGCCGACGGCGCCGACGCCATCGGCGACTTCCCCGCCGACCGCGGCTGGGACCTCCGGCAGCTCTTCGACCCGACGCCCGGCGTCGAGGGCAAGATCTACACCCGGAACGGCGGATTCCTTTACGACGCGGGCGAGTTCGACCCGGCTTTCTTCGGGATCAGCCCCAACGAGGCACTGATCATGGATCCGCAGCAGCGTCTCCTCCTGGAGACCTCCTGGGAGGCCATGGAGCGGGCCGGCATCGACCCCACGGGCCTCAAGGGCTCGGCGACCGGCGTGTTCGCCGGCGTGATGTACCACGACTACGCCAAGGGCAACGAGGTCGGCACCACCAGCGGCGGCAGCCTGGTCTCCGGTCGTATCTCCTACACCCTCGGCCTGGAGGGCCCGTCGGTCACCGTCGACACGGCGTGCTCCTCCTCCCTCGTCGCCATGCACCTCGCCGGCCAGGCCCTGCGTTCCGGCGAGTGCTCGCTCGCCGTGGCCGGCGGCGTCGCCGTGATGGCGACCCCCGACATGCTGATCGAGTTCAGCCGCCAGCAGGGCCTCTCCCCTGACGGCCGGGCCAAGTCGTTCTCCGACTCGGCCGACGGCACCGGCTGGGCCGAGGGCGTGGGCGTCCTGCTGCTGGAGCGGCTCTCCGACGCCCGCCGCAACGGCCACCCCGTGCTCGCCGTCGTCCGCGGCTCGGCCGTCAACCAGGACGGCGCCTCCAACGGCTTCTCCGCCCCCAACGGCCCCTCGCAGCAGCGGGTCATCCGCCAGGCCCTGACCTCGGCGGGCCTGACCACGGCCGACGTCGACCTCGTCGAGGCGCACGGCACCGGCACCCGCCTCGGTGACCCGATCGAGGCCCAGGCGCTGCTCGCCACTTACGGCCAGGGACGCGAGGACGGCGCGCCGCTGTGGCTCGGCTCCATCAAGTCCAACATGGGCCACGCCCAGGCCGCAGCCGGCGTCGCGGGTGTCATCAAGGTCGTCGAGGCCATGCGCCACGGCGTCATGCCGCCCACGCTCCACGCCGAGCAGCGCTCCTCGCAGGTGGAGTGGGAGGCCGGCGCCGTCGAACTGCTCACCGAGTCCCGCGAATGGCCCCTCGGTGAGCGGCCGCGCCGGGCCGGTGTCTCCTCCTTCGGTATCAGCGGCACCAACGCCCACGTGATCATCGAAGGCGTCGAGGCACAGGCCGCCGTCGACGGCGGTCTGGCGGAAGCCCCGGTCGTTCCGGTGGTGCTGTCGGCGAAGACCGCGCCCGCCCTGCGGGAGCAGGCCGCCCGCCTGCACGCACACCTGACCGCGCACCCCGAGGTGCGGGTGCCGGACGTCGCGCACGCCCTGGTCACCGCCCGCGCGAGCTTCGAGCACCGGGCGGTCGTCGCGGC
>NZ_JBSFWR010000224.1:0-2230 GCF_053594915.1 Kitasatospora sp. NPDC002543
CGGGACTCGTGGCCGTCCTCGTCGAAGAGGCACTCCGACCGAGGAGCACGGCCGCCGACGGGTCGGGCGGGCCGGGGGCTGGGGGCCGGTGGGGTGGGGCTCGGGCTCGCGGGGCTCAGTACTCGGAGCTGGGGGCCGCGGCGAGGGGCCCGAGGTCGGGCTGGTCGCGGAGCTCGATCTCCTCGCCGTGGGTGTCCAGTTCGAGCAGGACGAGCTCGTTGACGCCCGCCCGCCACAGCGGAGCCGGGGCGTAGAGGGTCCGCTGGGGGCCCTGCGCGGAGTAGCGGCCGAGCAGGAAGCCGTTGAGCCAGAGCAGCCCGCGGCCCCAGCCGGGCAGGGCGACGAAGGCGTCGGCGGGCTCGCCGAGCGAGGCCTCGAAGCGGTGGAAGGCCGGGTCCGCACCGGTCGCCGGGCCGGCCTCCTCGTAGCGGAGCCCGTCCAGCTCGGAGAGCGGCAGCGGGCGGATCTCCCAGTCGAACAGCCGCTGGTGACCGTGGGAGACCCCGCGGACGATGCCCTTGCGGTCGTCCAGCAGCGGACCGTAGTTCACCCGGCCGAGCGCCTCGACCAGGATGTCGAGCACGACGCCCTCGGGCCCGACCTCCAGCGGCAGCGTCTCCGCCGGGGCGTCGCGGTGCAGCACGCCCAGCGGCCGGCCGTCCGCGAACACGTGGGCGCGGTCGCCGATCCCGTCGATGCGCAGCGGCATGGAGGGCCGCGGACCGGAGATCCGGGTGCGGTAGTGGATGAGGCCGAGGGACTGGCCGACCTTCTCCATCGGCTCGGGCGAGGCGCGGCGCACCGGCTCGGACAGGGCGTCGAGGTTCGCCAGCAGCCGGGCGCAGGCGGCCCGCCGCCGGACGCGCTGCGGGGAGACCCGCGGGGCGGGTGCGGGCAGTTCGCCCTCCGGCAGGGGGACGTACGTGCCGATGACGGCGCGGAAGGCGTGGAACTTCTCGGTGAGTTCGCCGGCCTCGCCGATCGGGGCGTCGTAGTCGTAGCTGGTGACGGTCGGCTGGTAGCCGGTGTCGAACGGCCGGGTCCCCGTGTGGTTGGCGCCGGCCCAGAAGCCGAAGTTGGTGCCGCCGTGGGCCATGTAGAGGTTGACGGAGGCCCCGGTCGCTAGCAGGTCGTCCAGCGCCCGCGCGGACTCGGCGGCGTCGCGCACGTGGTGCGGCTCGCCCCAGTGGTCGAACCAGCCGATCCAGAACTCCATGGCCGTCAGCGGCCCCTGGGGCTGGTAGCGGCGCAGCACCTCGAACCGCTCGGCGGGCCGGGAGCCGAACGTCGCCGTGGCCAGGTGGCCGGGGACGCCGCCGCCCTGCTGCATCGCGTCCTCCGCGCCGTCGGCGGTGAACAGCAGGCAGTCGACGCCGCGGGCGAGCAGGCCGTCGCGCAGGTGGTGGAGGTAGGCGCGGTCGTTGCCGAAGCTGCCGTACTCGTTCTCGATCTGCACCGCGACCACCGGGCCGCCCCGGCCGGCCAGCAGCGGCAGGATCTCCGGCACGACGGCGTCGAACCAGGCGTCGACCTCGGCGAGGTAGGCCGGGTCGGCGCAGCGCAGCCGCAGCGCGTCGTCGGCGAGCAGCCGGGCCGGCAGGCCGCCGAACTCCCACTCGGCGCAGATGTAGGGGCCGGGCCGCAGGATGACGTCGAGGCCCTGCTCCTGGGCGATGCGGCTGAACCGGGCGACGTCGCGCCAGCCGGTGAAGTCGAAGGCGCCGGAGGGCAGCTCGTGGAAGTTCCAGGGGACGTAGGTGTCGACGGTGTTGGCGCCCATCGCGCGCAGCCGTCGCAGGCGGTCCTCCCAGAGGTCGGGGTGGACGCGGAAGTAGTGCAGGGCACCGGAGACGACGCGGTGCGGCGCCCCGTCCCGGAGGTACCCGGTTTCGTCGTGGTCGAGCATCAGGGGCCAGCTTTCGGAGTGCTTCTGGGGAGTGCTTGGGAGCTTCTGCGGAGTGCTTCTGGGGCAGGCGCGGCCGGCGGCCGACCGGTTCCGCGGGGCGGGGCCGGACCGCGGCGCGGCACGGGGTGGGAGGGGTGGCGGGAGTCCTGCCACGGTGGTCGAGCCTACCCAGTCCGGGGCTGCTTGGAAAGCGCTTTCCAGCAGGATTCGCCGGGTCGCGGACCCACCCGGACCGGCCGCGGGCGGCGGGTGGGGCCCGGGGCGGCCGGCCTGTCCGACGCCCGGTGGGCACTGGTCGAGCCCGTCCTGACCGCCTGGCGGGCC
>NZ_JBSFWR010000225.1:0-2132 GCF_053594915.1 Kitasatospora sp. NPDC002543
GGGGCCGGTCTGGCGCACGGCTATGTCGGTCGGGCAGGCTTGACGGCGGAGCGTTTCGTGGCGAACCCGTTGGGCGAGCCGGGTGAGCGGATGTACCGCACGGGTGACCTGGGGCGTTGGCGTGCGGATGGTGTGCTGGAGTATGTGGGGCGTGCGGACGACCAGGTGAAGATCCGGGGCTTCCGGGTCGAGCCGGGCGAGATCGCTGCCGTCCTCCAGGGACACGAGGCAGTGGCCCAGGCTGCCGTGGTGGCCCGGGAGGACCGGCGCGGCGAGAAGACCCTGGTCGGGTATCTGGTGCCGAACACGGGCCAGGAGATCGACCTCGGATTACTGCGGCGTTTCGCGACCGGCCGGCTGCCCCGGCACATGGTGCCTTCGGCGCTGGTGGTGCTGGAGGCGCTGCCGATCACGCCGAACGGCAAGCTGGACCAGCGGGCTCTGCCCGCACCCGCCGTCACGACCGCCGGGACCGGTGGACGGGCCCCGCGCTCGGCGCAGGAGGAGATCCTCTGCGTGGTCTTCGCCGAGGTCCTCGGGGTGCCTGCGGTGGGGGTCGACGACGACTTCTTCGCGCTGGGTGGGCATTCCCTCCTCGCGGCCCGGTTGATCAGCCGCGTCCGCACCACTTTCGGTGCCGAACTCGGCATCCGCGACCTGTTCGACGCCCCGACCGTCGCCGGTGTCGCCGAGCGGCTGAAGGACGGCCGCCCGGCCCGACCCGCTCTCGTGGCGGGTGAGCGCCCCGAGGTGCTGCCGCTGTCCTTCGCCCAGCAACGACTGTGGTTCCTGGACCAGCTCGAAGGTGCCTCCGCCACCTACAACAGCCCCTTCGCCTTCCACCTGCGGGGGCCGGTGGACGTCGAGGCCCTGCGGGCGGCGATCGGTGACGTGGTGGGCCGGCACGAGGCCCTGCGAACGGTCTATCCGGCCGTCGACGGCAAGCCCCGCCAGCTGATCCTGCCCGCCGGGGAGGTACGGGTCCCGTTCACCGTCGTGGAGTGTGGCCGTGACGCCTTGGACCGGGAACTGAACCGGGCCGCGTTCACGCCGTTCGACCTCTCGTCCGAACTTCCGCTGCGGGTGGTGCTGTTCACGCTCGGCGGGGAGGAGTCCGTCCTGTCGGTGGCGATCCACCACATCGCCAGTGACGGTTGGTCGATGCGGCCGTTGTGGGAGGGCCTGGCGGCGGCCTACCGGGCCCGTCTGGCCGGTGCCGTGCCGGACTGGGAGCCGTTGGCCGTCCAGTACGCGGACTACGCGCTCTGGCAGCACCACCAGCTCGGCGAGACCGTGGACCGCCAACTCGCCCACTGGTCGGAGGTGCTGCGGGACGCCCCGCAGGAGCTGGCGCTGCCGCTGGACCGGCCCCGGTCCGGGACCGGCCCGCGTACCGGCGGTCTGGTGGAGTTCGGGCTGGACACCGAACTGCACGCGGAGCTGGAGGAACTGGCGCGCCGGCACGGGGTCACCCTGTTCATGGTGCTGCACGCGGCCCTGGCGGCCCTGCTCTCCCGGATGGGCGCCGGTACCGACATTCCCATCGGGACGGTGGTGGCCGGGCGTTCGGACGAGGCGTTGGACGAGTTGGTCGGGTTCTTCGTGAACACGCTGGTGCTGCGGACGGATCTGTCGGGCTCGCCGACGTTCGGTGAGTTGCTGGGTCGGGTCCGGGAGACGGACCTGGCGGCGTTCTCGAACCAGGACGTGCCGTTCGAGCGGTTGGTGGAGGAGCTGAACCCGGTTCGCTCGGCCTCGGTGCACCCGCTGTTCCAGGTCATGCTCGTGCTGCAGAACAACAACGAGGGCGTGCTTCGACTCCCGGACGTCACGGTCGAGTCGAAGCCCTTCGCCGATGCCCCGGCCCGGTTCGACCTCAACTTCGCCTTCACGGAGTCCTGGGCCGCCGATGGCACGCCGGGTGGCATTGAGGTGGAACTGCAGTACGCCGCGGATCTCTTCGACCGCGCCACCGTCGAGTCGCTGGGCCTGCGGCTGCGCTCGCTGCTGTCCGCGATGGTGGTGGATGCGGGGCAGGTGGTGGGTTCGGTGGATGTGTTGGTGGGTGGCGAGCGTGAGTTGATCGTGTCGGGGTGGGGTGGTGGTGGGGGTCCGGTGCCGGGGGGTTCGGT
>NZ_JBSFWR010000226.1:0-1743 GCF_053594915.1 Kitasatospora sp. NPDC002543
CTCACCGCCGGTCCGCCCGGGGCCGGCCGGATGCTCGCCGTGCCGGGTCGGCCGGCCGGCGGCCGACGCCGACTGGTCGGCGAACTCTCCGTGCTGGCGGTGACCGCCGCGGCCGTGGCCGAGGTCCGGCGCCGCGGCGTCGGCCACGCCGGTGGTGAGGTGGACCCGCTCCTGGTCGCCGCGCCGCTGCTGCTCGCCGTCACCGGCGGGCTGCTGCTGGCCCGGATCGAGCCCCTCGTGGTCGGCCGGCTGGCCGCCCTCGTCGGCCGGGGCCGCGGGCTGGTCGGCTTCCTCGGCCTCGCCCGGGCCGCCCGCGACGGCTCGGGCCGCCGCAAGCCCTCCGTACTGCCGCTGCTCGCCCTGCTGATCGCCGTCACCACGACCGGCTTCGGCGCCACCGTGCTCGACACCGTCGACCACGTGCGGACCCGCGCCGCGCGCCTCTCCACGGGCGGCGACATCGGCGTCTCCGTCCCGGACTACGCCTCCCTGACCGAGCAGTTCACCACGGCGGCCGCCGCCCTGCCGGGCGTCCGGACCTCGACCGGTGCCTGGGTCGAGTCCAGGACCCGCTTCTTCGGCACCGACCAGGACTACACCGACATCGACCTGGTGGCGGTGACCGATCCCGCCGCGTACGCCGAGATCGCCCGGACCCTCGGGGCGGGCGAGTTCGACCCGGCGAAACTGGCCGCCGCACCCGGCGGCAAGGACAGCCCGGTGCCCGCCCTGGTCAGCCGCGACCTCGCCAAGCGCCTGGCCGCGGGGCCGTCCCGGGTGCGCACGCCCAACGGCAACGACCTGCGCATCACCGTCGCCGATCTCGTCGGCGCCACCCCCGCGCTGCCGGACCCGGGCAGGCCCTTCGTCGTCGTTCCCGCCGGCCCCACCTGGGAACGGCTGCCGGACGCCAAGCGGGTGAACCAGTGGTTCGCCGTCGGCGACATCGACCCCGACCGGGTCAGGACGACCCTGCGGGACAACAGCGTGGCCCGGCCGGTCGGTCTCGCCAAGCTGATCGCGGACGACGCCACGGCCACCGGCAAGGACACCCACGGGCTGCCCTCCGGCTACGCGGTGCACAGCAGCCGCGAGACCGCCGACGCGCTCGGCGACGACCCGCTGCAGCACGCCGCCGGGCGGCTGTTCTGGTACGCGGCCGCCGCCGGAGCCGGGTTCGCCCTGCTCGCCGTCCTGCTGACGCTGGCCCGGGCGGCGGCCGACCGCACGGCGGTGCTCGCCCGGCTGCGGACCATGGGGTTGCGGCCCCGGCAGGGGCTGGCGCTGATCGTCACCGAGGCGTTGCCGCAGACCCTGGCGGCGGCGGTCGGCGGTGGCCTGGTGGCGCTGGTGGCGGTCGCCCTGCTGGGCGGCGCCTTCGACATCTCGACGCTGGTCGGCGCCGATGTCGGGGATGTCGTCACCCCCGTGCTGCTGCCGGTGCTGCTGCCCACCGCGGGCCTGACCCTGCTGGTCGGGCTCGGGGTGGTACTGGAGACGCTGGTCGCCGGGCGGCGCCAGATCGCCACCGAACTGCGGGCGGGGGAGCAGTCGTGACAGCGGGACCGGGACCACGGGCCGTGACCGTGCGGACCACCACCCCGAGCCGGCCGACCACCGGGACCGGCCGAACCGTTCACATCGTCAGGACAGGAGATCAGCGGTGATGGGTGCTTCTGGGCAGCGGACGGTCACTGAGGCGCCGAGCCTTGAGGTGTTGCGGGAGCGGGCGTTGGCGGCTGC
>NZ_JBSFWR010000227.1:0-1708 GCF_053594915.1 Kitasatospora sp. NPDC002543
TGGTCGAGGCCCTGCGGGCCGTGCGGGCCGCCGTCGGCCCCTCGCCCGGCCGCCGGCCGGCCGAGGACGCGCCCAGAGCAGCGCGGCCCGGGCCGGGAAGGCCAGCAGCGCGATCAGGGTCGCGATCAGGGCCGCCAGCACCGCGCGCTCCCACCAGACGGTGGGCAGCAGCACCAGGGCGAGGACGGTGCCGAGCGCGGCGGCCGGCAGCACGGTGACCGCGCCCTCGGCGAGCAGCCGCCGCAGCACCCCGGCGAGGGAGCCGCCGCGCGCCCGGAGCAGCCGGATCTCCGCGGCGCGCCGGTCGGTGGTGAGCGCGGCGGCCAGGAACAGCACCACGGTGGTGACGCCCGCGGCGCCGGCCGGGCCGATCGTGCTGAGCGGCAGCGTGGCCCGGTAGCGCGCGTCCGCCTGGGTGAGGATCTCGGGCAGGCTCGAGGAGGTGCGCAGGTCGGTGCGACCGGTCTCGCGGACCAGGGCGGTGGCGTCGCGCCCGGTCAGGAAGGAGGTGACGACGCCGCGGGTCTCGTCGATCCGGTCGGCGTGCAGCGAGGCGGGGTCGACGGACAGCCGCCAGAAGCTCTCGGCGGTCGAACCCCAGCGGACCATCCCGGCCACGCCGCCGTCGCCGACGAACCCGGTGGTGAACCAGCGCTCGTGCTCGGGCTGGGTGTTCAGGCAGGCGCGGTCCGGGCAGCCGAGGTCGTCCCAGAACGGGTCCTGGGGGTCGTTGAGCCGGTAGAGGCCGACCACCACGGTGGTCCGTGCGGCGCCGACGTCGTCGATGCCGTTGTCGATGACGTCGCCGAGCTTGATGTGGATGGTCTCGGCGGACTTCTCGCTGATCACGATCGGCAACGGACCGTCGGCGGTGCCGACGGTCGGCCAGGTGCCTTCGGTGAGGGTCGCCCGGGCGGGCAGGTCGTGCAGGTAGAGCAGGCCGAGGTCCGGGTAGGGCTGCTTGTCCGAGAGGTGGGCGTACCCCGGGTTGGCCATGGAGTGGCTGCCCAGGGCACGGGCGCCGTAGGCCAGGTTGCGCCGGTCCAGCGTCAGCTGCCCGCCGACCTGCTCGACGATGTGCCGCTGCACCCGGTCCAGCGAGTCGGCGGTCTCGTCGTCCCTCGTCTTGGAGGCGGTCTGCAGGCTGGTCGGGTGAAGGCCCTTCTGGCGGACGAAGTCCTGGAGCGCCGCGTCCGCGCCCCGGTCCGTGACGCGGGGGAAGGCGGCCGCCAGGAAGACGGTGACGAACGCGAGGGCCGCCATGAGCAGCGCGGCCAGCGGGTTCGCCCGCAGCCTGGTGCGGACCCAGCGCGCGGGGCGGTGGGCGGAGTCGGCGGTGGGCACGCGGGTGCCGGCCTGGGTGGTCACATCTCCTCCACGTGGCGCAGCCTGGCGGCGACGTCTCGGCGGCGGCGTCCGATGAGGAAGGCCGACAGCAGCGGGGCGACCGCGATTCCGGCCGCGAAGAGCAGGGCCTGGCCGACGGGCAGCTCGACCAGGGCCTCGGGCAGCGGGCGCCGGGCGGCGGGCGTCAGGACGACGAACGGGACGATCAGATGGGTGAGCAGGGCGCCGAGCACCAGTCCGACGGTCCCGCCGAGGCCGACCAGCAGCGCGTTCTCGGCGGCGACGGTACGGGCGACCTGCCGGCGCGGCGCGCCCAGGGCGAGCAGCAGCGCGGAGTCCCGGGAGCGCTCGTGGGCGGAGC
>NZ_JBSFWR010000229.1:0-1600 GCF_053594915.1 Kitasatospora sp. NPDC002543
CCGTGTCCCGGTCGACGGCCACCACGCGCGCGCCGGCCTCGGCGAACGCGAAGGCGGTGGCCCGCCCGATGCCGCTTCCCGCGCCGGTGACCAGCACGAGCTGGCCGCCGAAGCGCTCGGCGTGCTTGCCCGTGGCCTTCGTGCGCTGAGCGGGCACGCCCGCCTCCCGCTCCTCGTTCGCCAGGACGAATTCGCTGATCCACGCGGATAGTTGATCCGGGCGGGTGCGCGGTACCCAGTGCTTGGCCGGCAGCGTGCGTCGGACCAATCCCGGTGCCCACAGCTCCAGTTCGTCATAGAGCCGCTCGGACAGGAAGATGTCGCCGAGGGGCAGGACGAGCTGCACCGGCACGTGCGCGTACGCGTCGGCGCGTGGCCTGCTCAGCCGCGCCCGTACGTTGTCCCGGTAGAGCCAGGCGCCGTGGGCGGCGTCCGAGGGCAGGGACGGCGTCGGGTAGTCGCCCGCCGGCACCTTCTCCATGCGTTCGAGGATCTTCGGCCAGCGCTTGCCGAGCGGCCCGCGCCAGGCGAGCTCGGGCAGCACGGGCGTGTGCAGCATGTACACGTACCAGGACTTGGCGCCCTGGCCGAGCAGCTGGCCCACCCTGCGGGGCGTCGGCCGCGCCATGCGCTTCTTGATCCAGTGCCCGAAGTGGTCGAGCGACGGGCCCGACATCGAGGTGAAGGACGCGATCCTGCCCTCGGTACGCCGGACCGTGGCGAACTCCCAGGACTGCACCGAGCCCCAGTCGTGGCCGACCAGATGGACCGGCTCGTCCGGGCTGACCGCGTCGGCGACCGCGAGGAAGTCGTCCGTCAGCTTCTCCAGCGTGAACCCGCCGCGCAGCGGCGTCGGCGCCGTCGACCTGCCGTGGCCCCGCACGTCGTAAAGGACCACATGGAAGCGGTCGGCGAGCCGCTCGGCGACCTGCGACCACACCTCCTTGGAGTCCGGGTAGCCGTGCACGAGCACCACCGTGGGCCGGGTCGGGTCGCCCAGCTCGGCCACGCACAGCTCGATACCGCCCGTGCTCACCCAGCGCTCCCGCGCTCCGGCCAGCCCCTTGAGTTCCGCCATCAGATGCCCTCCGCCCAGCGCCGCACATGCGGCAGATCGTCGTCCAGCCAGAACGCGCTCTGCTCGGGGTCCTTGGAGTCGGTGACGACCAGGATCTCCTCGAACTTCGCGCCCGTACCCCGGAAGCCGAGGTGCGGCTCCACCGCCCACAGGCCCGGCTGCGGCGGATGGTCGGAGAACTTGTACGGCGACCACAGGGGGGACCAGCCGTCCCGGTGCCCATGGACCGCGTCGCTCGCGAGCCCCTTCAGGGACTGCGTGCCGAAGCCGAACAGCGTCGGGGAGATCCGGCGCTCCTTGACCCGGTCCACCTTGTGCGCGATCACCCCGAACGGGTACGCGCGATGCCGGTTCGCATAGCCCTGGCGGACCATGAGACGGTCCACGTCCTCGTAGATCTCCCGCAGGGAACGGCGCTCACGGACCTCGCGCACGATCAGCTCGCGATGTGCCTCCAGGTCGGCGAGCAGCTTGTCCTGCACGGGATTGGGGCCGAGCGAGCCCGAGTAGCCGATGTCCGCC
>NZ_JBSFWR010000230.1:0-1593 GCF_053594915.1 Kitasatospora sp. NPDC002543
CTTCTTCTTGGGGACGGTGGGGCTGGAGCCCTCGGCGTAGGCGTCCCGCAGCAGCTCCGCGACCGTCTCGCGGTCGGCGTCGGTGACGCGCAGCTCCGCCTTGGGTGGTCACGGTGCCGGCGCTGCGGTGGGGCGAGGGGGAGTTCGTACGGGAGCGGGGGTGGGGGCGGTTGCGGGGGTTGCTCGGGGAGTTCGCGGAGGGGGGTTAGGCGTGTGGGGATTGGAGTGGGGCGGGTTGGTCGGGGTGGTTGGGCGGCGCCCGGGCCTTTGGGCGGGGCACGGGTTGGTGAGGGGTGATGTCCGTGGAGGGGGCGGTTGTTGTGGCTGAGGTTGGCACTGGGGTTGGGGCGGTGGGGGTCGGGGTGGGGCCTGGAGGGTGTGCGGCTCTGGTCTGCGTCGGGGCCGCGGTCTGGGTTGCCGGTGGTGGGCACCGGAGTGAGGTGCGACGGGCGAGGGAGCTGTTGGGTACCGGCGGCGGTGTGCCGTGGGGTACGCAGGCGTGGCGTGAGGGTTGGGAGCGGTGGCGGGAGCGGTGGGAGTGGTGGGTGCTGGTCGTAGGGGCCGTGCTCGCGGCCCTCGGGGCGTCCGTGGTGCCGCTGGTGGTGGGCGCGGCGGGGGTGCCTCTGGCGGCGCGGGTGCGGAGGGACCGGGAGGCGCGACGGGTGCGGGAGCGTCGGGCGGACGCGGTGATCTCGCTGTGCGGGGTGTTGGCGGGGGAGGTGCGCGCGGGGCGGCAGCCGGGGGAGGCGCTGGTCGTGGCGGTTCGTGAGGAGGGGGAGACGAGAGCGGGCGTGGGCGGCTCGGGCGCCGGTGATGGGGCGGTGGTGGCCGCTGCCCGGTTCGGCGGGGACGTGCCGGGGGCCCTGCGGGAGGCGGCGCGGGAGCCGGGGGCCGAGGGGCTGTTGGGGCTCGCGGCGTGCTGGCGGGTGGCGGTGGATCGGGGTGCGGGGCTCGCGGCCGGGCTGGAGCGTCTCGCGGGCGCGCTGCGGGCCGAGCGGGACCAAAGGGCGGATCTGCGGGCCCAGTTGGCCGGGTCGCGGTCGACGGCGGTGATGCTCGCGGGGCTTCCCGTTCTGGGGCTGTTGCTGGGGGGTGTGCTCGGGGCGCGGCCGTTGAGGGTGCTGTTGCACACCGGTGCGGGGTTCGGGTGCCTGCTGGTGGGCGGGGTGTTGGAGGGAGCGGGGTTGTGGTGGGCGCTGCGGATCGTACGGGGAGCGGAGGAGCGATGAATGTTGTCCACAGGCTCGGGTTCGTGCTGTGCGTCGTGGCGGCCCTGGGGTGGGTCGTGCACGAGGTGGCGGTACGTCGCAGGGAACGGGCGCTGCTGCGGAGGCTGAACGCCCTGCTGGAGGGCGTGGCTGAGAAGCCCGCGGGGCGGGGTGTGGATGTGCGGGGCGCCGTCGGCCGGTGGGGGCCGTCGATGGGGGCGATGTGTGCCGGATACGTGCTGGTGGGCGGGGCGGCCGGGCTGGGTCTGGGGCTGGTCGCGGCGTTCGGGGTGTGGCGGTGGAGGCGAAGGGCCCGTGCGGCGGCCGACGTGGCGTCGTCCTCGGAGGCCGCGCACGCGCAGGCGCTTCGGCAACTGCCCTTGGC
>NZ_JBSFWR010000231.1:0-1583 GCF_053594915.1 Kitasatospora sp. NPDC002543
AGCTTGGCGTTTAACCTCGCAGGTCACTCGACCTGCTGATCTGCGGTTCTTTCCGGGACGACGGAGGCAGCCGTTCTCCACGCTTCGAGGTGTCGAGTCACGAAGCACGAGAGAACGGCCGCTGCCCATGAGCCTGCCCGTCGATGCGCCCGCAGATGCGGCGTTGGACGTCTTGTCCCGCTTTCGGGTCGAGTTCTACGAGTGCTTGTACGCCCGCGCGGACGCGCTGTTCGAGCTCACGGACGCAGTGCTGTGTACGGACGGGCCGGTGAAGAGCCTGGTCGAGCTGTCGCTGGCCGTCGAGCACCGGCGTGGGCACGGAGCCCTGTACGCCGCGCTGGACCGGGGTTGGTGCGAGCCCGCCCGCCTGCGCCGCATCCTGGCCGGCCTGCCGCTGCCCCGCGCGGCCGACGGGCGGATCGTACTGGCCGTTGACGTGAGCAACTGGCTCCGGCCCGACGCCCCCACCAGCGACGACCGGCTGTTCTGCCACGTCTACGGGCGCGGGGACCGCAGCAAGGACCAGTTCGTGCCCGGCTGGCCGTACTCCTTCGTCGCGGCCCTGGAGACCGGTCGGACCTCCTGGACCGCGCTACTGGACGCGGCGCGCCTCGGGCCCGCGGACGACGCAACCGCAGTCACCGCCGACCAACTTCGCGACGTGGTAAACAGGTTGAGACAGGCCGGGCAGTGGCACGACGGTGACCCCGAGATCTGGGTCGCCATGGACTCCGGCTACGACGTCGCCTACCTCTCCCACGCACTGGCGGACCTGCCGGTCGTGCTGGTCGGGAGACTGCGCTCGGACCGCGTGATGCTCCGCGACGCCGGACCTGCCCGCTCCGGTCCGAATGGCGGCCGGCCCCGCAAGCACGGCGGCGTCCTGTCCTTCGCCCGGCCCGACAGCTGGCACGAACCCGAGGTCACCACGGTCACCGACACCACCCGCTACGGCAAGGCCGAGGCGATGGCCTGGGACCGCATGCACCCCAGACTCACCCACCGCGGCCCCTGGCTGGACCTCGCCGAGGAGGAACTGCCTGTCCTGCACGGCACGTTGATGCGCCTGAAGGTGGAGCGTCTGCCGGGAGACCGCGACCCGAAGCCGGTCTGGCTATGGGTCTCGTCAACCGCCGCCACGCCGGCGGACGTGGACCGCTGGTGGCAGGCGTTCCTCCGCAGATTCGATCTCGAGCACACCTTCAGGCTGATGAAGCAGACCCTCGGCTGGACCACTCCGAAGATCCGACACGCCGACAGCGCCGACCTGTGGACCTGGCTGGTCATCGCCGCCCACACCCAGCTCCGTCTCGCCCGCCCGCTCGCCGAGGACCTACGCCGCCCCTGGGAACGGCCGGCCGGGCCCCGCCGTCTGACCCCTGCCCGGGTCCGACGGGGGTTTCGCAACATCCGCGCGACCACGGCCCGTCCGGCAGCCGCACCGAAACCGTCCCGGCCGGGCCCGGGACGGCCACCCGGCTCGAAGAACAAGCAACGCGCCAGGCGCCACGACGTCGGCAAGACCGTCAAACGCGCCAAGACGATCAAGAAACACCAAGCTCACCAGGGTTAAACGCCAAGCT
>NZ_JBSFWR010000232.1:0-1544 GCF_053594915.1 Kitasatospora sp. NPDC002543
GCAGAACTGGAAGCTGTTCGCGCCGAACCCGCTCCAGCAGAACATCGCGGTGCAGGCCCGCGCGGAGGTCCGTACGGCCGACGGCGGTACGCGTACGACCGGCTGGTACGACCTGTCCGCACGGGACGGCGCCGACATCGACGGGAATCTGCTGCCCAGCCATACGCAGCAGAACGAGTTGCGCCGGGCCTGGGACTTCTATGTGTCCGCGCACGACAGTGAGAATCGCCCGAACGGTCTGCGCGGCCAGCTCTCCGAGCGCTACATCCGCCGCATCGCCGTCCTGCGGCTGTGCCACGAGGACGGGCTGACGGCCGACGGCAAGACGGCCGCCGGTAAGCAGCCCACCATCGCCCGCGTCCAGGTCCGCTCGCGGACCACCAACGTGGCGCCGCCCGCGTGGAGCGACGAGAAAGTGGATTCCAAGCCCCTCTACCGGGAGGTTCCCTGGTGGACGGTGACGTTCGCGGACAGGGCACTCGACAGCAACAGCAACAGCAACAGCAACAGCCAGAGCCAGGGACAGGGCCAAAACGGCAACAGCACGCGCGCGCGTGCTGCCGCTGACGGGACGGATGCCCGGTGAACCGCATCGACCGCGTCACCGGGTCCGCCCTCGGGCCCTACCAGAGCGCAGTGATCCGAATCGGCTTCTCCGCGACCTGGCTGCTGTTCCTGCTGCGCGAGTTCCCCAACCGCCACGAGCTGTACGGGCCCGACGGGCCGTGGAGCTGGGACATGGCACAGCAGCTCATCGCCGGTAACGGCGCCTTCACCGCTCTGATGTGGTCGGACAGCCGCGTCTGGTTCGAGATCGTCTACGCCGCCGCAGTCGTGACCAGCGCGCTTCTGATGCTGGGCTGGCGCACCCGGACCATGTCCGTCCTGTTCATGATCGGCGTGCTCTCACTGCAGAACCGCAGCATCTTCATGGGCGACGGCGGCGACAACGTCATCCATCTGATGTCGATCTATCTGGTGTTCACACGGTGCGGACAGGTCTGGTCGCTGGACGCGCGGCGAGCGGCACGCGCGCGTGAGCACTTTGCGCGTGAGGACGACATCGGGCCGACCGACGTCGTGGGTCCGTTGCTGTGGTGGCTCGCGGGGCTCGGGCTCTCCGCGATCACGTTCATGGGGGTCGTAAGCGGGGGCTGGCTGGTCGTGTTCTGGGGGCTGTGGGCCGTGCAGGGCCTGTGGTGGGCGGTGAACCGGAGGGACCCGTACAGCGAGCCCCGGCAGCTGCTCGACGTGATCGCGAACCTCGCGCACAACGCCGCGCTTCTCGTGATCATGGCGGAGGCATGTCTGATCTACGCGACCGCCGGCTGGTACAAGATCCAGGGCAGTCGTTGGCAGGACGGGACGGCGGTCTATTACCCGCTCCACCTGGACTACTTCTCGCCCTGGCCGGCCCTCGGTGATCTGCTCGCCTCGCACGGGCTGATGGTGATGCTCGTGTCGTACGGGACGGTCGCCGTACAGGTCGCCTTCCCGTTCACGCTGTTCAACCGGCGCGTCAAGAACGTCCTGCTGGTCGCCAT
>NZ_JBSFWR010000233.1:0-1470 GCF_053594915.1 Kitasatospora sp. NPDC002543
GCCCGGCTCGGCGCCCGGTTCGCCGCCCGCGGCCGAGGCCTCGGCCCGGCCATGGTCGGCTGGCAGCTGGCCCGCCGGCCCGGCCGCGCCACCGGGCCGGTGCTGCTGCTGGTCATGGCCGTGGCCACCGGCGTGCTGGCGCTCGGTCAGCACGCCACCTGGACGGCCTCCCAGCGCGACCAGGCCGCCTTCGACACGGCGGGCGGTCTGCGGATCTCCGCCTCGCACAGCGCGCTGATGGGCCAGGGCGGCCGCTACGGCAGCCTGTCCGGCGGCGACCGGCTGGTCCCCGTCGACCGTGAGGAGGAACTGCTGCCCAACGGCAGGCGCGAGGTGCTCGCGGTGGACTCCGCCGCCCTCGCCGCGCGCGTCCCGGTCCGCGACGACCTGCTCGACGGGGCCGACCGGGCGAAGCTCTTCGGCGGGCTCGCCCAGCCGGCCCCGACCGGTGCGGCGGCCGGGGTGCCGCTGCCCGGCCGCCCACTGCGGATCGACGCCGACCTCCTCGTCCGGGACCTGGCCGTCCGGCCGGTCCCGCCGCAGCTGGCCCTCCTGCTGCAGGACCGCTTCGGCTACGTCCACAAGGTCCCGTTCACCGGGCTCCGGGCCGACGGCGAGCAGCGTGCCTCGGCCTCGCTGAGCGCGCTGGTGGACGCCCCGGCGGGCTCCGTCGCCGCACCGCTGACCCTGGTCGGCGCGACCACCTCCTTCGGCGGCGGCGCCGAGAGCGAGGTGACCGTCCGCCGGCTGGCCGTCTCGGACAGCGCGGACGGCCCCGCGACCGAGGTCCCGGTGCCGGCCGGCCTCACCTGGACGGCAGGCACGGCCGAAGGGCCGCAGCTCGCGACCGGCACTCCGCCGCCGATCACCGTAGGGCGCGAACCGGCCGACGCCGGGCGGCTGTTCACCGTCCGCTTCGCCCCCAAGCCCGGTCTGGCGGGCCCCGTCCCGGCCGTCGTGCGCACCGCGGGAACGGACGCTCCGAGCGTCCTGTCCGGCGTCGCCACCCCCGGCTACCTGAAGCTCGCCGGCGCCCGCACGGGCGACGTCGTCCAGGTGCCGTTCGCCGGGACGATCGTCCAGGTCAGGATCACCGGGACGGTCCGGGCCGTGCCGACGGCCGGTCCCGAGGCCCTGGTCGTCGACCTGGCCACCACCGCGCGGATGCTGGCCGCCCACGGCCGGGCACTGGGCGGTCACGCCGAGTGGTGGCTGCCCGCCACCGGGCCGGGCGACCGCGCCCCGGCCGAGGCCGCCGCCGCCCTGCGGGCCGGCCCCGGCTCCCAGGACATCCGGCTCTACGACGAGGCCTCCGAGGGAAGACTCGGCGACCCGGTGGGGGCCGCCCCGCAGAACGCGCTGCTGGCCGTCGCGTTCGTCACCGCCGTGCTCGCCGCGATCGGCTTCGGCGCCGCCGTGGCCGGCTCCGCCCACGAGCGCTCCCGGGACTCCGCGCTGCTGCTCGCCCTG
>NZ_JBSFWR010000234.1:0-1444 GCF_053594915.1 Kitasatospora sp. NPDC002543
CAATGCCGGTGACTTTAGGTAGTGGCGTGTGGCGTGATGGTGGGTGTTGCTGGGTGTGGTGGTGGCCAGTTGCGGTGTTGGGCGTGTTTGAGGGGCCAGTTGGACATCTTGCGTTTGATGACGCGGGGGCAGGTCCGTTGACGACGCGGGGGTAGCAGGCGTTCGGTGATCTCAGCCAGGGTGCGGGTCAGCGCCCTGGCGAGTCTGCCGGGGGGAAAGCGCCGCCTGGGCGGGGACCTGGCGGCGCACGACCCGCAGACTGCGGGTGAAGGACAGCCGGTCGACGTCCACACCCTCGTGCAGGGCGGCCTGGTGCATCAACTGCCGAATCGCGTGGTGGACGAGCAGGAGGCCGTAGACCTCCTGCTCGACGCCCCACGGGTACTTCGAGCGCAGGACGAGCTTGGGGCCGCGCTGGTGGGTCTTGATCTCATCCAGGGTGGTCTCGATCTCCCAGCGCTGGGCGTAGAGCGCGGCCAGCTCGGCGGCCGGTGCCTCCTTCGGGTCGAGGAGAGTGGTGATCAGGCGGTAGACGATGGCGCCGCCGGTGCGGGCCAGGGTGTACTCGACGACCCGCACCGTCACCGGGTTGCGGCGGCTCCTGCGGTCCGGCTCCGCATGGATGGTGCTGAGGTAGGAGCCGTCGTCCAGGACCCGCACGACGGGCAGGTTCGCGCTCTTGCGCACCCGCCACAGCAGGTCCGCGCCGGTGGCCCGCGCCTGCTGCCACAGCTCGAAACCGTAGAAGCCCCGGTCCGCCAGCAGCAGCATCCCCGCTTCCAGGTGGGCGAACAGCCGCCGGGAGAGCGTCTGCTCACCGGCCGACAGCGGGCCCACCTCGGCGCCGAACACCGTATGGGTGCCGCACTCGGCCAGCCCCACCACCCGGGCCTGCGGGAAGGCGCCCGTCCCACGCCCTGTGCCCGGCCTGCCGAAGAACACGTCGTTGGCCTCGGTGTCCGCCAGGTCCAGCGTGGTGCCGTCCACCGCCACCAGCCGCCGGCGCCGATACCAGGCGCCAGCGGTCTCGGGCACGGCCAGCGGGCGGCACACCCGCGCGAACAGCAACCGCAGCGGCTCGGGTCCCAGACGCCGTCGGGCCCGGCCGATCGCGGCGGTCGTGGGCACCCGCCACGACCGCCGCCCGTCCCCGAGCCCCTCGCCCAGCAGCCGGGCGACCTCCTCATAGCCCTGCCCGAAGAACAGGCACATCGCCAGCACGAAGTACACGACCACCCGCGCCGGCAGCAGACGGCTGCGCTTCTCACCCCGACCGGTCTCGGCGATCACCTCATCGACCAGACCCGGAGGAAACGCCCGGGTCAGCACCCCGATCGCGATCCGGTCCGACAACCGCTCACCCGCAGGCGACTTGACCTGCCCCACCCTCGCCACACCACGACCAACGAGGCATGGACCACAAAGTCACCGGCATTGGCCCTAG
>NZ_JBSFWR010000235.1:0-1427 GCF_053594915.1 Kitasatospora sp. NPDC002543
GTGACGGATACGCCAAGGCCCCTCGGGTGATCACAAGCCCGCAGTGTGGGAGCGGCACCTGACCCGGGCCAGTTTCGCCACGGCCAAGGCCACCGTGGCGGAGGCCCCAACGCGGGGGCACATCGGCACCCTGATAGTGCAGGCGGAGGCACCGGTAGCGGGTTCGTCGTGCCGCCCAAGAAGGGCTGACCGAGCACACGCTCGGGCCACGTACGGGAAGGCCTTCGCCGAGTACGGGCGGAGCAAAGCGAGGACTCCAGCAGTCTTCTAGTCACCGACGCGCGGACCGAGCTGCACCATGATGACGATGCAGCCGATGACGAACGGGCTGAGAGCCAGCAGCGCGAAGCCTGTGCGCTGGGCGAGCTTTCCGACAGCCGGCGGTTTTGCCGTGGCATCCTCGGGCCGCCCCGGCGCGTAGTACACGGTGGCGATCTCGCCTTCGAGGATCGTCAGCGGAGCGTCCTCCTCCGCGAAGCGCACGGTTCGGCTCTTGTGCGTGGTGAACTCGAAGACGTGGTGCCGGGTCGTGGTCAGCGACGTGTCGCCGCCACCGCTGGTCGTCGCGTATGTTCGCAGGCAGTGGGCCTCGGCGGTGAGGCCGTGCCACGACTCGTAGGTCCGACGGGCCTTGTTGATCACCTTGGCCATGCCGAAGAGCACCAGCGCGATGACGAGCGACGGCACGCCGTACACCAGCATTTCCATAAGCCCCCCCGTGGACCGAGAGCCGGCCGCGCCGCCGACCTGTAGGGAACGTATCTCTGTCACAGGCGCGGGAGGCTCAAAGGAAGCTCAGAGGTCGTTTATCCCGAGCTCTGAAGAGTGACCCTGCCCACCTTGATCGTCTGGGGATGTGGACTCCGTATGGATTCCGGAGACGACATGGGCCCAACGCCGTTGCGTTTACCGATGTGAGCGGGGTGCAAGCCCTTTCTCCATGATCGTGATCTCGGTGCAGAGGGTGTAGGTCTGGGCGGTGGCGGGGTGCTTGCCGACGTTCGGGGCGTACTTGCTGTGGCTTTTGAGGCTGCGGGCCTTCAAGCGCTGGCGGCGGCGGGTTGGCAGGAGGTTGTCGAGCAGTGCGCGACCGATGGCGCCGACGAGCCGGACGGGGTCGGAGGGAAGGATGCCGGAGGCGGTGACGACTTGGTCGCGGGCGGAGTTGAGGGCGACGGTAAAGCTGAGCCGGTCCATGTCCAGGCCCTGCTGGTGGGCAGCGGCGTCCACGGCGGTGTGGATCAGGGCCTGGTAGACGGTGAGGATGCCCCACACTTCCTGGTCCAGGTCGGTAGGGTGCCCGGAGCGCAGGACGCGGCCGTCCAGCAGGGTCGCTTTCACGCCGCAGCAGTCGAACTGATCGGCGCGGGGCGGCAGCCGGTCGCATCCGCCGCACCGGCCGCACCGGCCGGGCCCATCGTGCCGGC
>NZ_JBSFWR010000236.1:0-1426 GCF_053594915.1 Kitasatospora sp. NPDC002543
CCACGACCTGCTGCGCCTGCTCCAACTCATCGCGAGCGAAGGGGCGGACGAGTTGTCGCAGGAGGCGGACTGGTTCGCCCGGGAGATCGCCGCACGCATTCCGTCGGACAACTAGGGCGCAGACGGTGCTTCACGCTCAGGGAACCTTCGGCGCTGCCACCGTAGCAATAGCCGTTGAGTGAGCAGACGGTCGCGGCGTGCAGGCTGGCTCTTCGCGAACGAACCGTTCCTAATCAGTGTGCAGGAGTGAGTCTTGGACCCACTGCCCGGCACTGCGCGCATCCCGAACGGTTTTGGATGCGCTGGTCACCCGCGTGCCCTGTGGTGTACCCGCTCGGCGGCGTGCATCGTGTGCACGGTCCGTGACGGGTGGGCGGGTTCCCTCACGCCCTGGGGTACCCCCTCGGGCCTGGACGGTCCGATGCCCCGCAGCATCACTCTGGTGCTGTGGGGGCGGTGCCGTCCGTCGCCGGATCGGGTGCCCGAGGGCGCGTCGCCCGATCGCGATGCCAGCGGCATCGTGACGGGACATCTTGCGGCGGGGTGTCCGCATCGGCTTGCGCCAGTGCTGGTTGCCCCACATCGAGGTGTAGGCCGGATCAACGGCCACGATGGACAGGCCCATCTCGGCGGCCATGGAGACGAGCCGGGCTTTGAGCTTCCCGGTCGGGATGCCTGAGATCAGTTGCCGGAACCGCTTCTTGCGGCCGTGCTTCTCGCGGGTCTTCTCGGCGGTGAAGTCCAGGTTCTCGATAGCGATGGCGGCGACGCCGCAGCTTTTCGCCCAGTGCAAGACCTGGGTGATGGCGTGCCGGATCTGCGCGTCACGATGATCAGCAGTACCGGACAGGTCGTAGAAGAAGCGGTGTGGGTCGCCTACCGGGTTGCCGTGCGGGTCGAGCCGGTACGCGGCGAAGTGATCCGCGTTCGTGTCGACGCCGATCATGCCCTTGGCGCGTGCGGTCTCCAGCCCGATCGTCTGGACCACCGGCCGCTGCCACGAGGCGGTCACGTACCAGCGGCCACGTTCCACGTCGTCGTGGATGCGGTAGGCCACAGCCCGGTCGTTGTCGATGCGGTCGGCCCACTCCTGGCCCCGATGCGCGAACGCGACCTTGGAGCCAAGGACGTACCGGCCGTGCTTGGCGTTCGCCAGGTCCGCGAGCGGGGCCGGCAGCTTGATGGACACCTCGCCGTCGGGGGTAACGCGGATCGTCTCGTTCCCGTATCGCTTGCCCGACTCCCCGTCGGCGGCGAGGAACCAGCGCTGGGCCCGCCAACGTTCCCGCCACTGGGCCTCGGTGAGCTGCGCGGCTTCGAGGTTGTGCCGGTTGCCCAGCAGCTTGCGGCCACCACGCACGACATGCACGACACCGGCCTCCCGGTCCGCGCGCGCCACGTCGAGGCGGTGTTCCAGGATCGCCAG
>NZ_JBSFWR010000237.1:0-1409 GCF_053594915.1 Kitasatospora sp. NPDC002543
ACGTCGACCCCGACAACTCCTCCGCCAGCTACCGCATCGCCCTCACCCCGGACAGCACCGGCCGCGGCCTCCAGAGCGGCAACCCGAGGCCGTGAGCAATTCGCACCAGGTGATCGTGCGTAAGCCCGGCCTCCCCCAGCTCCGCCTTCGAGATCGTTTTGCGATGTAGCCCGGAGCGCTCCGCCAGCCCCTCCTGCGTGAGGCGCTGAAGTCGCCGGGCCTGCCGGATCCGACGGCCCGTGTTGCGTCGCTGCTGGTCAAGGTACGCCTGGTCTGGCGATGGAGGGGGGATCACCCTCCGACGCTGACTATTCCATGATCAAATGTCTGCCCCTGGCCAGGGTCAAATCGTACGAACGCGCATTCGCTATGATTCGTTCGAATTTGAATCCTGGGGGGATTCCCACCCGGAGTGCACCATGCCCGCCCTCGCCCACGTCACGCCCCCCTCCTCCCGCTTAGTCCACTGGGTCACCCCTGCCGGCATACGCGACAGCTTCGTCCTGCTGCCCGCCGCCCCCGAACCACCAGACCCCAGTGAGACGATGAACAACGACACACCCCACCTCGCGCCGGAGCACGCCGCCCGCTACCGCATGGCCGAGGCCGACCTCGACCGCGCGCGCGAGGTCGACCTGCTGCACATCACGCTGCCGCGGCTGGCGCTGGAGTTCGAGCGCGTCCGCGCGGCCCTCGCCGACACTCTCCAACTCGTACGCGAGATCGCATCCCCCGATGACCCACACCTCTGACCTGCCACTATCCCGCTCAGTAACCATGGAAATCACAACGTCCATAGCTACATGTTTCGCTGGGCAAGTGGTGGACGATGATCACCAGCGGCCTGGTGGTGGACGGCGTTCCTGCCTGGGCGGGCATCGCGGCGGTCGCCGCCGTCCTGGGCCTGGCCGAGTGGCGCTGGGGCCCGGCCCGGGCCGGCGCGGTCTTCGTCTTCGGGCACCTGGGCGCCACGCTGCTCACCGAGGGCGCCATGTGGGTGATGGTGACCGCCCGCATCCCGGGCGCCCTGTCCCGCGCCCGCGACGTGGGCATCAGCTACGGCCTGGTCGCCACCGGCGCCTGCCTCCTCGCGCTCGGCCCGCCCGCACTGCGCCGCTACGGCCTCTCGGCGCTCGCCCTGGTCCTGGCGACCGCCTGGGCCTTGAACCAGCAGCTGGCCGACGCCGGCCACCTGGTCGCCCTCGGGCTGGGCGTACTCGCCTCCCGTACGGCCTGGCTGCGCACCCGGGCAGCCACCGCCCCGCCGCCCCGGCCGACCCCAACCACCTGACACCGCAAGCAAGTTGCCCGGCCCGAGGACCCGGGCCGCAACTTCCTGCCCGCGCCCGGCACCGTGACGCTGTTCGCCCCGCCGTCCGGCCCGGGCGTGCGCCTGGACTCCGGCGTGG
>NZ_JBSFWR010000238.1:0-1395 GCF_053594915.1 Kitasatospora sp. NPDC002543
GGTCCGGCACCTTGGTGGGTGCCGGACCCTTCCGACTGTGGAGCGCCAGGCCCGGGTCGCACGGACTCTTCCTACTGAAAGTAGGACGTGCTCTGGTAGCACCGCTGACGCCTGACGGGAGATCATCTCTCCCGCGCTGAAGGGAACATTAGCAGCTCAGCGCCTGTGCGCCGAATCGCGGCCGGGCCGGGGGGTCGTACGGGCGGTCTAGGCTTCGTGATCATGTACGAGCGTTGGGACGTGCTGCCGGACGGCGAGCGTGAGCAGTGGGTGCTGGAGCCGTTCGAGGGCGTGGGGCCGCTGCGGTTCGGGATGCTGATCGACGAGGTGTCCAACACCCTGAGCCGCCGCACCGGCGACCTCCAGCGGTACTCGGGCCCGTGCCTGGCCGAGGACCCGTACGGGCTGGTGACGGGTCGCTACCGGGACTTCGGGCTGACGCTCTACTACTGGGACGAGCGGTTGCGGGGGGTCTCGGCGGACGCGCTGTGCGGGCCGCAGGTGTCGGTGGAGGGGGTGGCGCTGACCGGGCGGCGGCCGTCCGAGCTGGGGAGGTGGCTGTGGGACCGGGCCGATGCCCTGGCGCCGGTCGAGGAGCTCGTCCTGATGGGCGGGGGCGAGTTCTGCTCGGAGTCGCTCGGGCTGGTGATCGGGGTGCAGCGGGCGGGGGACGGGCTGCTGTCGCGGCCGGTGTTCTTCTCCGCGGAAGGCCTGCCCTGTCTGCACGACTTCCTGCCTGACGAGGCTTTTCGGATCACCGGATGATCCAGGCCTCGTCCGGGAGGACGAGGGCCGGGTTCCGGGTGGCCTCACGCGAGAGCAGGACCGGCCGCGTGAGGAGGAGGTCGTGGGAGCGCTGGAGGCCGATCACCAGCCCGAGGGTCCGCGAGGCCGGCTGACCTCCGGGCATGCGGAGGATCTCCGGTGTGGGCGGGCGGGTGGCGCGGTCGGTGATCCACCGTTCGAGGACCGAGGGGGTCCGTCCGGTGAGCGCCGTCCCGTCCGCGAGGACCTGGGGGCCCTTGAGGGCGTCGGCGGCGATGCCGAGCAGGGCTTCCCGCCGGTCGAAGTAGAGCGTCAGGCCGAGGTGCCGGAGTCGGCACTCCAGGGCGGGGCCGCGGGAGTCGAGGGTCGCGGAGCCGGGGCTGCCCAGTGCGGTGAGGGCCTCGTCGTGGTTCATGCCGAAGCGGAGCGGGCCGGCGCCGACGAAGGGATCGAGTGTCCATTGGGGGCGCTCGCCGTCCGGGGTGGGGGTCCACCAGAAGTCGAACAGGGACTGGGGGCCGGACATCGCGGGCCTCCTGGGGCGGCCGGGGCGGGAATGCGGAAGGGTCCGGCACCTTGGGAGGTGCCGGACCCTTCCGACTGTGGAGCGCCAGGCCCGGGTCGCACGGA
>NZ_JBSFWR010000239.1:0-1389 GCF_053594915.1 Kitasatospora sp. NPDC002543
CCTTGAGCGGTTCGAGAGTCCGTGTTCGAAGAACGTGACGGTGGTGTGGAGGGTGTAGTTCTGGCTGGTCTTGGGGTGTTGTCCGGCGTTCGGGCCGTACTTGCTGGTGGGGTTTTTGCGGGTGCGGGCCTTGACGCGGTGCCGGTGGCGGGCGGGGTGCAGGGCGTCGAGGACAGCCCGGCCGATGGTGCCGACGAGGTCGGCGGGTCCTGCCGGTGGCAGGATCGCGGTCGCGGTGGTGACGGTGTCGGCGGCGGTGGTCTGCAGGACGGTGAAGCTGATGCGGTCCATGTCCAGGCCGGGCCGGGTGCAGGCGGTATCGGAAGCGGCACGGATCAAGGCCTGGTAGGTGGTGAGCAGGGCGTAGACCTCCTGGTCGAGGCCGGTCAGGCAGCGGGAGCGCAGGACACGGCCGTCCAGCATCGTGGCCTTGATCGAGAAGTACGTCGTCTCCGACTGCCACCGCTCGTGGTAGAGATCCACGAGCCTGGCAGCTGGGTGAGCGGTCGGGTCGAGGAGGCTGGTGAGCAGGCGCCACTGCTCGGTGCGGACGGTGCCATCGGCCAGGGTCACGGTGATGGACGCCTCGATGACGCGCACCGTCAGCAGGTTGGGCAGGACGCCGTAGCCGATGCGGGCGAGGTAGGAGCCGTCGCCCAGGTGCCCGGCCGGGGTGGGGACACGGCGGGCTCCGGACCGGACGAGGAACCGCGCCCCGCTGTGGTGGACGGCGTCGAGGAACTCGTTGCCGTCGAAGGCCGCGTCGGCCAGCAGGAGCATCGTCTGGTCCAGGGCGGTCAGAAGCCGCTTGGCATAGGGGAGTTCACCCTCGGATTCCGGTCCGAAGACGGCGGCTATGAGCGCGCGGGTGCCGCACTCGACCAGCACCAGCAGACGCAGCAGCGGATAGCCGAACTCCAGGGTTTCTCCGGCCCGCTTGGGGTAGCGCCAGGTGAGCGTCTCGTCGTCGGGGGTGTGCAGCAGCGTCCCGTCCACCGCGACCGTGCGCAGGCCCCGGTAGAAGGACCCAGCCTGCCCAGGGCGGGCGAGGGGCCCGGCAAGCGTCTCGAACAGACGCCGCAGAGGTGCGGCCCCCACCCTGCGTCTGGCCCGCGTCAGCGAGGAGACTGCGGGACGCACCAGGGCCAGCGGGGTCAGGGCGGCGGTCAGCTTGGACCACACCACGCGGTACGAGCAGTGCTCGAACAGCGCGAGCGCCAGCACGAAGTACACCACCACCCGCGAAGGCAGCAGCCGCAGGCGCCGCTCGACCCTCCCGCTCTCCTCCAACACCGCGTCCACCAGCGCGAAGTCCACGATCTGGGTCAACTCCCCCAGATGGCCCGGCGCGAACACCCCCCGGGCCGTCTCGATCGTGGACGTGATGAC
>NZ_JBSFWR010000240.1:0-1384 GCF_053594915.1 Kitasatospora sp. NPDC002543
GGAGGGTGCGGTCGGCGGCGCGGTTGCCGTGGTTGGTCAGCCGGATGGGCTGCGCGAGGTCGGTGCCGGGCCGCACGCCGGTGCGGTACGGGAGCTGGCTGACGCCGAGGTCGGGGCCGTCTCCGAGGCTGATCGCGGTGTCGGCGGGGTAGCCGGTCAGCGGGCCGAACGAGCTGTCCGCGGTGGCTGTGAAGTGCAGTGTGCCCGTGGCGTCGGCGGGCGCGCCCGCGGCGGCCCGCAGACCGATCCCGGCGACGCCGACGTACTGGCCGCCGCTGTCCAGGGAGCCGAAGTCGCAGGTCGCGGTGGTCTGGTCGGCGGCCGGGGTGCAGGTGGCGGGCCAGGTCACGTCGGCCACGCCCGCCAGCTCGGACGCGTCGACGGTGAGCCGGCCGCCCGTCACGGAGTTGTGCGTGTTGTCGTGCCCGATTCTGACGTCGATCGTGTTCGCCGTCGCGCTGCCGTCGGCCGCGGCGGCGGGCAGCACGAGGTCGTACGGCGCCGCGATCCAGAGCGCGTCCGTCTCCGGCTCGTCGGCGCTCGCGGGCGCGACCGATCCGAGGGCGAGGACGGCGCCGGTGACCAGGGCGAGCGGTATGCGGCGGCGCGTCAGTGCGCGTCCGCGGCCGGGGGCCCGGTGGGCCTGAAGTGCCTGCATGTGTCGTTCTTCTCCCTGTGCCGAGGTGCGGGCGGACGGGAGTTGGACCTGCGGGGGTGGGTGTTGGTTGTACGGAGATCCACTTCGCCCGTTCGAGGGCTGCCGGATCCTTTCGCGGAGGTCAGCGGTCCTGTTCCAGCATCCCGGACTGGCCGATGAGATAGCCCAGTTGGGCCCGGCTGTCGCTGCCGAGCGTGCTGGCGAGCTTGGCGATGTGGACGCGGACCGTGCGGATGTTCATGCCGAGGCGTTCGGCGATGACGGCGTCCGTGTGGCCCTCGATGAGGAGGGCGGCGATGGTGAGCTGGCGGGAGGTGACGCCGTCCTTCGCCGGGAGCTGCTGCGCGGCGACGGGGAACATGGGTGTGGCCAGCCGCCACAGCCGCTCGAACGTCGTCATGAGGTAGGAGATGAGGGCGGGGTGGCGTATCTCCAGGGCCACGGTGCGGTCCGTGTTGGCCGGGATGAACGCGACGGTCCGGTCGAGCAGGACGAGGCGCTCGGTGACCTCGTCGAGGGTGCGGACCGCCACGTCGCCGCGCAGCTGTTCGTAGTGGGCCAGCACGGCGGGGGAATGCCGCGAGGTGTGCTGGTAGAGGGTGCGCATCCGGCATCCCCGGGCCAGGAGTTCCTGCTCGATCGGGCGGGCCGCGGCAAGGCCGGCGGGAGGTCGCCCGCCACCGGGCTGGATGGTGAGGAGCTCCTGGGTGGCGACCGCGCTGGCTT
>NZ_JBSFWR010000241.1:0-1334 GCF_053594915.1 Kitasatospora sp. NPDC002543
GGCTTCTTCGACGGCCCGGTCGACCACCTGTTCGCGCTGCCGATCCTGGCGGACTACGTGGGGGCGAAGGTCGACCGCGACAAGCTGACCGTCGTCTCTCCCGACGCCGGCCGCGTGCGTGTCGCCGACCGCTGGTGCGACCGTCTCGGCGCACCGCTGGCGATCGTGCACAAGCGTCGTGACAAGGACGTGGCGAACCAGGTCACCGTGCACGAGGTCGTCGGTGATGTGAAGGGCCGCGTGTGTGTCCTGGTCGACGACATGATCGACACGGGTGGCACGATCTGTGCCGCGGCGGACGCGCTGTTCGCGCATGGTGCGGAGGACGTCATCGTGACGGCGACGCACGGTGTGCTTTCGGGTCCGGCGGCGGACCGTCTGAAGAACTCGAAGGTGAGCGAGTTCGTCTTCACGGACACGCTGCCGACGCCGGGTGAGCTGGAGCTGGACAAGATCACGGTGCTGTCGATCGCGCCGACGATCGCGCGTGCGGTGCGTGAGGTCTTCGAGGACGGTTCGGTGACGAGCCTGTTCGAGGAGCAGGCGTAGTCGCGCTGCGGCTCTTCTAGATCGATTTTGGGGCGGCCTTCCCGCCGGGTAGACTCACGGAGTTGCTCGGCGAGGGAGGCCGCACTGTTGTGTGCGGCGGTCCGTTATCGACGCGCTCTTCGTAGCAGGCCCGTTCGTGGCCGGGTGACCACCTTTCCCCTTTTCTACGAGGAGTGCACATGGCTGAGATCAAGCTTGCCGCCGAGGTCCGTACCGAGTTCGGCAAGGGTGCTTCCCGCGCCATCCGCCGTGAGAACAAGGTTCCCGGTGTCATCTACGGTCACGGCGCCGAGCCGGTTCACGTGACGCTGCCGGGCCACGAGCTGCTGCTCGCCCTGCGTACCGCGAACGTCCTGCTGTCGCTGGACGTCGACGGCAAGACCGAGCTGGCGATCCCGAAGGCCGTCCAGCGTGACGCCATCAAGGGTTACCTGGTCCACGTCGACCTGCTGACCGTCAAGCGCGGCGAGAAGGTCACGGTCGAGGTTGCGGTCGAGACCGAGGGCGACCTGGCCCCGGGCAGCTTCCTCGTCGAGAACGTGCTGAACACGCTGTCCGTCGAGACCGAGGCCACGCACATCCCGACCTCCGTCACCGTGTCGATCGCGGGCCTGGAGGGCGGCGACGCCATCCACGCCAAGGACGTCCCGCTGCCGGCCGGTACGACCCTGGTCACGGACCCCGACGCCGTCGTCATCCAGATCCTGGCCGCGCAGGCCGAGGAGCCGGCTGCGGAGTCCGCCGAGGCCGAGGGCGCCGAGGCCTGAGCCGTACGCTCTGCTTGA
>NZ_JBSFWR010000242.1:0-1322 GCF_053594915.1 Kitasatospora sp. NPDC002543
GTCGAGGCGGTGTTCCAGAATCGCCAGGCGGCGCGATTTGTGGAACCACTCGCCCTTCGAGCGGTAGCCGCCCGCAGCACGCTTGGTGCCCTTCTCACCGACCGGCTGGGACAGGCGGTGCATCAGCATGCGCACACCGGCCTCAAGGCCCTGGATGTGGGCGAGCTGGCAGCGACGGGACAGCGCCCACTGATCGTGCGTGGCCTTCGTGATCGCTCCGGCCCACCGCGAGGACGAGGCGCCCGTCAGGTCCCGTTTCCGCGCCGCCCACGTATCGGTGGAATGGTCACCCGCGTCCCGGCAGCGGGCCTTGAGGTCGCGGGACGCCAGGTGTCCGAGGTGTTCGCCGACCAGGCGCAACACCTTTTCATCCTCGGGCGTGAGGTGCTTGAGACGGTCGCGTATCGCGACACCGGACGGCCCGAGGGCGACGAACGGCGCATCGATGGTACGGAGCTGCTTCTTTTTCGGCTCAGTCATCGGCGGCAGCCGCCTCAAGAGCCTTGCGGGCCCGGTTCTTCGCCGAGCGGCGACCGTACAGGCGGGCGCAGAACGAGGTCAGTACCTCCACCATGTCCCGCACCAGATCGTCTTCCACCTCACCCTCGTCCAGGACCACCAGACGGCGGCCCGTCGCGGATAATGCGGCCTCGACGAGTTCCACGTTCATCCGGCCCAGGCGGTCTTTGTGCTCGACCACGACCGTGGTCACATCCGGGTCGGCCAGAAGGCGCTTCGCCTTGGACCTGCCACCGTTCATGCCCGACCCGATCTCGGACTCCACACGCACCGCCCGGTGACCGGTGCTGGCCGCCCAGACGACCAGGCGCGCCAACTGCCGTTCCAGATCACTCTTCTGGTCATGCGAACAGACACGGGCATACAGGCCCAGGCCGCCCGTCACGGACGGTGAGGAGTTCGCCTCGATGTTCACCAGGATCGTGCGCGGACCGACCCGCTGAGCAGGTACCGGCAACGTGCCCTCACGGAACCAGCGATACGCGGTATGCGGATGCACACCGTTCGCCACCGCCCACTCCTTGAGGTTCACACGGAGACCATAACACCCACTCAAAGGCTGTAATACACACCCGAGTTGATTCAATCCCGAACAGTTCACGACCCCATACGGGCTGCCCGAGTGATGTCCCGCCGCAACGACGGCGCCCCCGGTGACTTCATCGGAGACCTACCTGTCAACTCCTTCACCCACCCTGCCGGCCTGCCCTCGACAACTACCTCTCGGCCGACTGCCGGCCATGGATCAATCCAGCGCTACCCCGGGACCCTGACCCGCCGCCGGAGGGGCCGGCGCAGGAAAC
>NZ_JBSFWR010000243.1:0-1291 GCF_053594915.1 Kitasatospora sp. NPDC002543
GGCGCAGGTCCAGGGCGAGGAGCTGCGGGTCAGCTCGAAGAGCCGCGACGACCTCCAGGCCGTGCAGGCGCTGCTGAAGGGCCAGGACTTCGACTTCGCGCTGCAGTTCGTGAACTACCGGTAGGGACGGCGGGTGACCGTAACTGTCGCTGAAGCAGGGGCAATTGCCCTGACGTGATGGTCTGCCGCCGCTCCCGGTGCGAGGCTGGTGGGACTAGATTCCCGCTGCCCACAGGGCACTGGAGGTTGTTGTGGCGGCAGAACCCACGGTCGGCGCAGGTTCCACCCTCGAACTGGCGTTGCACGGGCCGGATCCGGGGCCCGAACTGGCCGCCCTCCACGAGGCGCTGACGGCCGCGGGGGCCGCCAGCGTCGACCAGGTACGACTCACCGCGCCCTCCTCCGACCAGCGGGTCGCCGAGCTGGTCCAGGTCTGCACGCTGCTCGTCGGCGGGGCGGTGGACGTGGTGTCGATCGTCGAGGCCGTACGCGGCTGGCTCGCCGGGCGGCGGGAGGCGGCGGCGCGGCAGCCCGCCCCGGCCGGCGCGGACGACGTGGTCCCGTCCGTCGTCATCACCATCGGCGACCGGCGCCTCGAGATCACGTATCCGTCGGACCGCGCGCAGAGCGATGCCATCGCGCGCTTTCTGGACCTGCACCGGCAGGACGGGCGATGACCACCCTCGACGTACGCACCTCGGCGCACGGCCCGGGGCGCACCCAGTACGCGTACGGGCTGAAGTCCGGTGGCGGGTCCGTGGTGGGGCCGCTGGAGCAGGAACACACCGTCGATGTCAGCCAGGACCTGGTCAAGGACCTGTGCAAGGACATCGACGAGGCGCTCAAGGACGCCCGTGACGACGATCCGACGCTGGGCAGAGTGCTCAGACAGAAGGGAAGGCTCCTCTTCAACTCGCTCTTTCCGCGCGCCGGTTCGGGCGAGATGGTGCGCCAGCTGAAGGAGTCGACGGGATCGCTCCTGGTCAGCACGAACGAGTCCCTGGTGCCGTGGGAGCTGCTGCACGACGGGGAGAGCTTCCTCGGCCTCGTGCACGAGCTCGGCCGCCGGTCCGTCGTCAGCAGACCGGTGGTGGGCGGGCGCGAGTGCACACAGGTGCGGCGGGCGCTGATCGTCGGGGACACCCTGGGGGATCTGCCGTCGGCCCGTGAGGAGACCGAGCGGATCAGCTCCTGGCTGGAAGGGCACGGCGTCGCGTGCACCGTCCTCATCGGGCGGGACGCGACCCTGGTCCGGGTGATCCAGGAGCTGGCCGAGGACGAGGAGCCGTAC
>NZ_JBSFWR010000244.1:0-1279 GCF_053594915.1 Kitasatospora sp. NPDC002543
GTGCAGTGGGTGGCGACGCGGACCGAGCGGATGCCGAGGGCGTGGGCCCGGCGCAGGTCGTGCAGGGTGCCGATGCCGGGGAGGAGGAGCGTGGTGGGGATCGCGTGGGTGACGGCGTCGCAGACGGCCTCGATCCACTCCCAGTCAGTGTGGGCGCCGACGCCGTAGGTGATGCTGGAGCCGGACAGGCCGTCGCCGGTGACGGGGGGCCGGAACCGAGGGGGCGTTCCGGGCAGGCCGGGGCGGGTGACCGTGCGAGCGGTCAGTACTTCGCCACTTCCACGCTCGGTGCGTGGTCGTGCCACGTGCAGAACACCGAGACCTTGTCCGTGCCCGAGGTGAATTCCACCCTGATCCACGTCGAGTCCTTCCACACCTGCACCGACCAGCCGGCCGCGGGCGTCGCCGACACCAGCGTCGCCGAGTCCTTGCCCAGGTCGAACACGGCACGGCCGCCCTCCGTCGCGTAGCCCTTCACCGTGCCGGACGCCGACGGCGACGCCGACGGTGAGGCGGGCGGCTTCGCGGAGGCGCCCGGTCTCACCGTGCGGCTCGGGGACGGGGTGGCCGAGCCGGGGGAGTCTGACGGCTTCTGCGATGCGGAGCGGGACGGCGAGGCCGGCGGTGACGACTCCGGGCGGTGCGTCGACGACGCCCGCGCGTCCACCGCTCCCGCGGCGATCGGCACCGCGCGCGGCGGGTCGTACGCCGTGCCCGCCATCACCGTGTGCACGCCCCACCACGACAGCGTGACGGCCGCACCGGTGGCCAGCAGCCAGGCCGCCGTGTGAACAAGTCCTCTGCGCATGGGGTGCATCGCGGCCATACTGCCGCACCCGCCCCACCCGTGTCCCAGGGGGACCGGGGTTGCCCCGGACCTGGGCGGAAGCGCGACCGGGGTCCCCCGTATGGCGTACGGTGCCGCCCATGGCAAGTGTGCTCGTGGTCGAGGACGACCAGTTCGTGCGCTCGGCCCTCATCCGGCACCTGACCGAGGCCTCCCACACCGTACGGAGCGTCGGCACGGCCCTGGAGGCGCTGCGCGAGGTCGCCCATTTCCGTTTCGACGTCGTGATTCTCGACCTCGGGCTGCCTGATCTGGACGGATCCGAGGCATTGAAGATGCTGCGCGGCATCACCGACGTACCCGTGATCATCGCCACGGCCCGCGACGACGAGACCGAGATCGTCCGGCTCCTCAACGACGGCGCCGACGACTACCTCACCAAGCCGTTCTCGCCCGAGCACCTGTCCGCGCGCATGGCCGCCGTGCTGCGCC
>NZ_JBSFWR010000245.1:0-1278 GCF_053594915.1 Kitasatospora sp. NPDC002543
TGGGTTGGTTGGTTGGGATAGTGGGGTCCGGCAGATGTTGCTTCCCTTCTGCCGGACGGGAGTTGGGGTGATGGGTTCGCAGAAGAAGAGGCCGGTGGTGCTGACCGCGGCTGATCGTGAAGAGCTGGTTCGGGTAACCACGACGGGTATCCATCCAGCCTCGGTGATCAGGAGGGCGCGGGTGCTGCTCGCGCTCGACACCTCTGCAGGCGCGATCGGCTCGCAGGACGTGGTCGCGGCCCGGGCCGGAGTCTCGGGCGAGACACTGCGGCTGGTGGCCAAGCGGTTCGCCGAGACCGGTGGCGATGTTCACGCCACGATCACGCGCAAGAAGCGCGAGCTGCCGCCGGTGCCCTCGCCGGTGACCGGTGAGGTCGAAGCCCGGCTGATCGCGATGGCGTGCTCACAGCCACCCCAGGGCTATACCCGGTGGTCGCTGCGGCTGCTGGAGAAGCATGTCGCGCTGGTCGAGGACATCCCCGACCTGGACCACTCCACCATCGGACGGGTCTTAAAAAAACGGAACTGCGTCCTCATCTGAAGAAGTGCTGGACCATCCCACCACGAGGGAACGCGGAGTTCGCGGCCCGGATGGAAGACGTGCTGGCCATCTACGCCCGGCCCTATGACCCGGCACGTCCGGTCGTGTGCATGGACGAGAAGCCCTACCAGCTCCTGGGTCATGCCCGCGCCCCGCTCCCGGCCCGCCCCGGCCACGACACCTGCCAGGACAGCGAGTACATCCGCTGCGGCACCTGCTCGATCTTCGTGTGGGTCGAACCCCTGCGCGGGTGGCGTCGAGTTCAGGCACTGTCCCAGCGGACCCGGATCGACTGGGCCGGCCAGATCAAACAGCTGCTGAGCGTGGACTACCCCGACGCCGAGGCCGTGGTGCTGGTGATGGACAACCTCAACACCCACGGCATCGCCTCACTGTACGAGGCCTTCGAACCAGAAGAGGCCTTCGCGCTGGCCCAGCGCCTCGAGATCCACCACACGCCCAAGCACGGGTCATGGCTCAACATCGCCGAGATCGAACTCTCCGCGCTGACCCGCCAATGCCTCGACCGCCGGATCAACGACCTCGACATCCTCAACACCGAACTCACAGCCTGGCAGAACGCCACCAACACCGACCAACGCCAGGTGGACTGGCAGTTCACCACCCACGACGCACGCACCAAACTACGTCACCTCTATCCCAAAAATTAGCCACGACGGTCTACTAGGTTCTCGATCGCATCGAGGTCGGCGCGCGCCCGGTCGTATGTGCCGCGG
>NZ_JBSFWR010000246.1:0-1277 GCF_053594915.1 Kitasatospora sp. NPDC002543
ACCGATTCCACCCACGTCCTGGCCTGCGTGCGCACACTGAACCGCATCGAGTGCCTGGGCGAGGCCCTGCGCGCGGCCCTGGAGGAGATCGCCCGCACCGACCCGGGCCTGGTCGTGCCGCTGCTCGGGCCCGGGTGGGACGAACGCTACGGCCGCAAGGTCGAGACCGGCCGGCTCCTGCGCCGCAAGAACTCCTCCGCGACCAGGCTCGCCGAGCAGATCGGCGCCGACGGGCAGAGCCTGATCACCGCCATCGACACGGACGACACCGCCGCGTGGACGAACGGCCTCCCGCAGGTCAAAATCCTGCGCGACCTGTGGAGCCAGCACTTCGAGGCCACCACCACCGGCCGGCTCCGCTACCGGGACACCACGGAACTGCCGCCCTCCGCACAGCGCGTGCGCTCACCCCACGACCCCGACGCCCGCTACAGCACCAAAGGCGCGCCCGGCACCGCGAGCACGGAATGGACAGGCGCCAAGGGCCACCTGACCGAAACGTGCGACGAGGACTTACCGAACCTGGTCACCGACGTCCACACCACCCCCGCCACCGAACCCGACGTCACGGCCCTCGCCCCCGTCCAGGACAAACTCATCCGCCGGGACCTGAAACCCGGTGAGCACCTGCTCGACTCCGGCTACCCCAGCGGGCCGAACATCGCCGCGTCCCTGGAACGCGGCATCACCCTCGTCGCCCCCGTCACGGTTCAGACCGGCCGAGGCGCCCGGGCCGGCACCTTCACCCCCGGGGACTTCCACGTCGACTGGCAGGCCGGCGTCACCCGCTGCCCCGCCGGGGCCACCAGCATCTCCATGCGGCCGAAGAAGGACGGCCTGATCCGCGTCGCCTTCTCCCGCGCGCAGTGCCGTCCCTGCCCGATCCGCGCCCAGTGCACCACCGCGGCCCCTCACCTCGGCCGGGTCCTGGAGATCCACCCCGAACCGATCCACACCGCCCGGACCCGGATGCAGGCCGAACAGGACACCCCCCGATGGCGCGAGACCTACCGGGCCCGCGCCGGCATCGAGGGCACCGTCTCCCAAGCAGTCCGAGGCCCCGGCCTGCGACGATCCCGCTACAGGGGCCTCGCCAAAACCCACCTCCAGAACGTCCTCACCGGCATGGCCGTCAACATCCGCCGACTCGGCGCCCACTTCGACACCACCACCACACCAAGCCGCCGCCCCACCCGCATCCACACACTCTGCACCCAACACGGCATCACAACGACGGCTTGAGCCCGACCCAGATCAAATACTTCGCCAGCAGAATC
>NZ_JBSFWR010000247.1:0-1246 GCF_053594915.1 Kitasatospora sp. NPDC002543
AGTTCGGCTACGACAAGGAACTCACCGACCAGGTCCTGATGTCCCTGGTGCGGCCCCTGTACGAGAAGTACTTCCGGGTCGAGGTGAAGGGCGTCGAGAACATCCCGGCGGACGGCGGTGCGCTGATCGTCGCTAATCACTCGGGGGCGCTGCCGCTGGACGGCGTGATGATGCAGGTCGCCGTGCACGACAACCATCCGCAGAACCGGCATCTGCGGCTCCTGGCCGCGGACCTCGTGTTCATGCTGCCGGTGGTCAACGAGCTGGCGCGCAAGGCCGGCCACACGCTGGCCTGTGCGGAGGATGCGCAGCGGCTTCTGGAGCGGGGCGAGTTGGTCGGCGTGATGCCGGAGGGGTTCAAGGGCATCGGCAAGCCGTTCAGCGAGCGGTACAAGCTCCAGCGGTTCGGACGTGGCGGCTTCGTCTCGACGGCGCTGAAGGCAGGCACACCGATCGTGCCGTGCTCGATCGTCGGGGCGGAGGAGATCTACCCGATGATCGGCAACGCGAAGACCCTGGCGCGGCTCCTTGGCTTCCCGTACTTCCCGATCACGCCGACGTTCCCGTGGCTCGGCCCGTTGGGTGCGGTGCCGTTGCCGACGAAGTGGACGATCCAGTTCGGCGAGCCGATCCCGACGGACGGCTTCCCGCCGGAGGCGGCCGAGGATCCGATGTTGATGTTCAACCTGACGGATCAGGTGAGGGAGCAGATCCAGCACACGCTGTACAAGCTGCTGGTGCAGCGGAGGTCTGTGTTCTTCTGAAGCCGGCCGCGGCCCGGGGGAAGTTCCCGTAGGGACATACGGCATGGGGACATACGTGAAAGGGGGCAGTCACCGGATTTCGGTGGCCGCCCCCTTTCACGTAACACGTGACGGAGTGACTAGTCCGCGTCCTCGCTGTCGATTCCCAGGCCGGGCAGCAGGCCTGGGAGGAGGGGCGGGAGGGTGACGTCGGGCTTCGGGGTGGTGTGTCTGCCTTCGGACGGGGTGGGACTGGTGTCCTCCTTGGGCGGGTCGAGGAGGCCGCCGGTGGTGTCGCCGAGGAGGCCGTCGTCGTGGGTTCCGGAGGAGGACGGGCGGGGTTTGCCCGAGCTGTCCTGGTGGCCGTGCGGGCTTCCGCCGGCCGTCGGGGTGGAGCGGTCGTCGCCGGAGGAGCCGGGCGTCCTGTCGTGGACGCTGGGCTGTCCGCCGGTGCGGCCGTCCTTTTCGGGGGCCTGCGGGAGCAGGGACCGCAGCGGGTCGAC
>NZ_JBSFWR010000248.1:0-1239 GCF_053594915.1 Kitasatospora sp. NPDC002543
GTGGCGAGGAACGGGAGCTGGGCCAGGAGCCCGACGACGTACACGGTGAGCGCGTCCCAGCGCCAGGCCCCGTAGCGCCCGTGCGGGTCGGAGAGGGCCGGGATGTCGTACCGCTCCTTGGAGATCAGGTAGTAGTCGACCAGGTTGATCGCCGACCACGGTGTGAAGAACGTCAGCAGGAACAGCAGGAAGTCCTTGAAGGACGACAGGAAGCTGTCCTTGCCGACCAGTGCGACCGCCGTGCCCGCGATCATGATCAGCGCGATGTACACGGCCCTGGCGCGCTGCGAGAGGACCTTCTGCCCGCGGAATCCGCTGACGCTCGTCACCATCGACATGAAGCCGCCGTACGTGTTGAGCACGTTGATGGTCAGCTTGCCGAGCGCGATCACGAAGTACAGGAACGAGGCGATGATCCCGGCGCCGCCGAGACCGACCACGTAACTGACCTGGTTGTCGAGGAACTTCGCGCCCGCCGTCGCCGCGACGAGGACGCCGAACGTCATCGACCACTGCGAGCCGATCGCCGACCCCGACAGCGTCCACCAGAACGTGGACTTCGCCGACGTCGTGCGGGGCAGATAGCGCGAGTAGTCCGCGACGTACGGGCCGAAGGCGAGCTGCCAGGACGCGGAGAGCGAGATGGCGAGCAGGAACATCGGGGCGTCGAAGTGCGCGTCGTGCAGCAGCGCGGAGAGGTCGACCCGGTCCAGGAGCCGGATGCCGAGGTAGACGAAGGCGATCGCACACACGATGCTGGCGACCCGGCCGAGCGCGTGGATGACGCGGTAGCCGACGGTCGCCATCGCCCCGGTGACCAGGGCGAACACGACGATGCCCGTGGTGTCCCCGGTATGCGTGAGCTCGCCGACGGCCTGCCCGGCGAGCACGCTGCCGCTGGCGAAGAACCCGATGTACATCAGGATCACCAGGAGCAGCGGGACGACCGCGCCGCGCACACCGAACTGAGCACGGGACTGGATCATCTGCGGCAGGCCGAGCCTGGGGCCCTGCGCCGAGTGCAGCGCCATGAAGACGGCGCCGACGAGCTGGCCCACCAGGATCGCCGCGACGCTCGACCAGAACGACTGGTGGAAGACCTGGACGCCCATGGCGCCGGTGACCAGCGGCAGCGGCGCGATGTTCGTGCCGAACCACATGGTGAACAGGTCACGGACGCGGCCGTGGCGCTCGTTCTCGGGGACGTGGTCGATGGTGTGCTGCTCGACGGCCGGGGCC
>NZ_JBSFWR010000249.1:0-1232 GCF_053594915.1 Kitasatospora sp. NPDC002543
ACCTGCCCGGGCGACGACGGCATCGAGATCCTGTGGGGCTCGGTGCTCAGCGCCACCCTCACGTTCCTGATCACGGCCGCGGTCGTGTACTTCCTGATGGTGCTGCCGATGGCCAAGTACCTCGCCAGGAAGGCGGCCCGGGATGCCGCGAAGGAAGGCGCCGCGGAGGTCGTGGAGCTGTCCGAGCTGGAGGTTCTGAAGGAGATCCGCGACGCCCTGGTGGCGCAGCGCGGCTCTGGGCACAGCGAGCAGTAGCCGGGCTCAGAGGTGGTGGGGCGGCTTCTCGTCGAGGAAGCGTGCCAGGTCGGCGGCGCTGTCGCCGCTGTGGGTGGGCCGCTCACCCCACCCTTGGTCCGTGTCGTCCGAGGACTGCGTACTCAGCGGATCGTCGAAGACCAGCGCGCTCTTCGGATCGCGCGGTTCGGGGTCGGGGGCGGTACTCATGCCTCCAGCGTACGTCCGTCGGGGGGCGGAGCGTCGGGAGCGGGAGCAGGGGTGCGGGGTGCCGGGGCGCAGCGGTGCCGGGTGTCGGGGCGCAGGGGTGCAGGGCGCAGGGGTGCCGGGGTGCAGGCCGCGCGGGTCGTCGTCGCTCGGGTCGTGGGGGCAGCTGGGGGATTAGGCGCCCTTGCGGGCGTAGAACGACCAGCAGACGGCGACGCACGTGACCGTAGAAGCCCACGAAGCACCAGAGGTAGCTAGCTGGTCACGGCGAAGTTCGCGGGGACATCGCCGGCGGGCATCGTGGCCGCGCTCACCGTCGCTGTGGGCGTGAACGTCACGCCCGCGGGGGCCTGCGTGGAGACCGCCCCGGGGCCCAACTCGCGTGATACGCATGCCGTATGACGACGCCCACGCGCAATGCCCTGACCGATGTCGCCGGCCTGCGGGTCGGTCATGCCACCCGCGCCGGCGAGGGCGGCTGGCTGACCGGGACGACGGTGGTGCTCGCGCCCGAGGGCGGAATGACCGCCGCTGTGGACGTGCGAGGCGGCGGCCCGGGCACGAAGGAGACGGACGCGCTCGACCCGCGCAATGTGGTCCGGCGCATCGACGCCGTGACCCTGACGGGCGGCAGCGCCTACGGCCTGGACGCCGCGTCGGGTGTCATGGCGTGGCTGGAGGAGCAGGGCCGGGGCGTACGCGTGGGGGCCGGGCCGCGCGAGGTGGTGCCGGTCGTCCCCGCCGCGTGCGTCTTCGATCTGGGGCGCGGAGGGGAGTTCCGGGCCAGGCCC
>NZ_JBSFWR010000250.1:0-1218 GCF_053594915.1 Kitasatospora sp. NPDC002543
TGCGGGCGGCGTAGGCGGTGGAGAGGTCGCGGGCGAGCGGGGCCATGGACCAGCCGTCGCCGGCGATGTGGTGCAGCACCAGGACGAGGACGTGGCTGAAGGCCACGCGGATCGAGGGCGGCGCCGTCAGGGTGGACTGGCAGACGGCCACCGGCGCCTCCGCCTACCAGGTCCTCCGCTCGGCCACCGCGGGCGGGACGTACTCCGCCGTGTCCGATTGGCTGACCGACCCGTCCTTCCGCGACACGCCCTCCTTCGCCACCACACACCGCTGGTACTACCGGGTCGTCGCGCGCGACGCCGCGGGCAATGTCTCCGCCCCGTCCAGCACCGCCGACACGGGCGCTCCCGACAGCACCCCGCCCGGTCAGGTGCAGGGCATCACCGCGGACGCCACCACGGCGGGCAACAGCGTCAGCTGGCAGGCCGGCACGGACGACACCGCGCACTACGAGGTATGGGTGACGACACCGGAGGGCACCGACCCCGCCGGGCCCCGAATCGTCCTCGGCACCTCGTACCTGGACGCTACGGCGGCAGTCGGCGGCCGCACCGAGTACCGCGTGTACGCGGTCGACACCGACGGGAACATCTCCCCGGCCTCGGAGGCGGCGACGGCCGTGCGCCCGGCGGCCTCCGCACTGGCCGCGCCCGGCACCCCGACCGCGCTCCCGCTGGACAGCGCGACCCGACTGTCCTGGCCGTCGACCGACAGCATTGACTACCGCGTGTACCGCCGCACGGACGCGAACGGAGCCTGGACCCTGCTGACCCCACGGCCGGTTGCCGCCCTGGTCTTCGACGACACGACGGCCCCGGCGGGCGACTCCTGGTACTACGTGACCACCGTCGACCGAGACGGCCTCGACTCGGCTCCTTCGAGCACCGTCGCGCTGCAGCGCCGGACCCCGGCCACCCCGGACGCGCCCGCGGCTCCGACCCTCACCCTGTCCGCGCCGTTCACGGAGTGCACCGCGAACGACTGCGCCGGGCACGGCTACGGACAGGACGTCACCGTCACGGCGACACCCGCGGCGCAGCCGGGCCATGTGGCGGGCGGCTACCGATGGGTGGTCAGCGGTCCGGGCGGTTTCGTGAAGAGCACCACCGACCCCACACTGACGTGGCGTCCGACCGCCACCGGCGTCTACACGGTGCAGGCCGAGACGAGCGACGCGTACGGGCGCTACGGACGGCCCGCGACCATCACCTTCAAGG
>NZ_JBSFWR010000251.1:0-1215 GCF_053594915.1 Kitasatospora sp. NPDC002543
GCGGCCGTCGGTGCCTCGCGCGCCGCCGTGGACGCCGGCTGGTACCCGCACAGCAGCCAGGTCGGCCAGACCGGCAAGCAGGTCTCCCCGCAGCTGTACGTGGCCAACGGCATCTCGGGTGCCATCCAGCACCGGGCCGGCATGCAGACCTCGAAGACCATCGTGGCCGTCAACAAGGACCCCGAGGCCCCGATCTTCGAGCTCGCCGACTACGGCGTGGTCGGTGACCTCTTCGAGGTGCTGCCGCAGCTCACCGCCGAGGTGAAGGCCCGCAAGGCCTGATCCCCGCGCGACAGCGGAGGGCGTGGCACCGAGTACCCCTCGGTGTCACGCCCTCCGTCGTCTCCGGGCGGCAGCCGGACCGGCGCCGCCCCCGTGCCGTCCTTGTGCCGCCCCTCCCGGGCGGCCCCGCGGCGCGTCCGCGGTCCGCCCGCGGATCACTCCCCGGCCCCGCGGCGCACTCGCCGGATCACTCCGCGACGAAGGCCGCGAGGTGCTGGGTGAAGCCGCCCTGGGTGGGCGGCAGCGGGCGCGGCTCGGTGTCCTGCGGCGGCTGCGCTTCCTCCATCGGCAGCAGCCGCAGCTCCGGCTGGTCGGAGCCGGGGGAGGAGAGCAGCCGCACCCGGGTGCCGACCGGGACGGTGCTGCGCATCCCGTCCACGATGCACCAGACGTCGAAGCCCTCCGCCATCCGGATCAGGGACTTCTGACGGACCAGCGGCGTCCGGGCCTGTTCGACCGCGCACCGCCGCACCACCCCGGTGCCCTCGCTGGGCTCCAGCCGGAGGTCGTTGGACCCGCAGGTGGGGCAGAGCAGCCGTTGGAAGGTCGGGTTGTTGCACCAGGTGCAGCGCTGGAAGTACAGCGTCGTGCTCCGGGTGTCGGCATCGATGGCTGAGTGGACCACGCTGTCATCTCCCTGTGCTCGGACGGCTCGGTCGGTGGAGGTGGGGCGGAAGTACGGCGGCGGTGGCGCGGATGGACGCCGGACGTTCGGCACGAAAAGAATAGGGAACTCAGTGCCGCGAAGGGAAGGCACTGAGTTCCCTTTTTGCCGCGCACATGCATAATGAAGGGTACTGAGTACCGTCGTGAAACAGGAGTGGCGATCATGAGCCAGGACTTCGATCTCTTCCGGATCTCCGAGGAGCACGGGATGCTCCGTGAGGCGGTGCGTTCGCTGGCCGAGGCGAAGATCGCTCCGTTCGCGGCGGA
>NZ_JBSFWR010000252.1:0-1215 GCF_053594915.1 Kitasatospora sp. NPDC002543
GGAAGTCGACGCTGATGAAGGTGCTCAGCGGCGTCCACCCGCACGGCAGTTACGAGGGGGAGATCCTCTTCGAGGGCGAGCCGTGCCGGTTCAAGGACATCGGGGCGAGCGAGAAGCGCGGCATCGTGATCATCCACCAGGAGCTCGCCCTGGTGCCGTACCTCTCGCTCGCCGAGAACATCTTCCTCGGCAACGAGCACGCCACGCGGGGCGTGATCAGCTGGGGCGAGACGCTCAAGCACGCCACGGACCTGCTGCGGCGGGTCGGTCTGAACGAGCACCCGCAGACCCGCGTCGCCGACATCGGCGTCGGGAAGCAGCAGCTGGTCGAGATCGCCAAGGCCCTGTCGAAGGAGGTGAAGCTGCTCATCCTCGACGAGCCGACGGCCGCGCTCAACGACGAGGACAGCGGCAAACTCCTCGATCTGATCCTGGAGTTGAAGGGCCAGGGCATCACCTCGATCATCATCTCGCACAAGCTCAACGAGATCGCCCGGGTCGCGGACTCCGTGACGGTCATCCGCGACGGGCACTCGATCGAGACGCTCGACGTGAAGGCCGCGGAGACGACCGAGGAGCGGATCATCCGCGCCATGGTCGGCCGCGACCTCGACCACCGCTTCCCCGAGCGCACCCCGCACCCGCAGGACCTCGCCGCGGCGCCGGCCCTCGAGATCCGCGACTGGACCGTCTTCCACCCCATCGACCAGCAGCGCAAGGTCGTCGACTCGGTGTCCCTGAACGTGCGCCGCGGGGAGATCGTCGGTATCGCGGGGCTGATGGGCGCGGGCCGCACGGAACTCGCGATGAGCGTGTTCGGGCGGGCCTACGGGAAGTACGCGGGCGGCAGTGTCCTCAAGGACGGCACCGAGATCCGCACCCGCACCGTCCCCGAGGCGGTCGGGCACGGCATCGCGTACGTCACCGAGGACCGCAAGCACTACGGCCTCAACCTCATCGACTCCATCAACCGCAACATCTCGCTGAGCGCGCTGCGCAAGGTCGCCCGGCGCGGGGTCGTCGACGAGCACGAGGAGCGGAAGGTCTCCGAGGGCTTCCGCAAGTCCATGAACATCAAGGCGCCCAACGTCTCCGAACCCGTGGGCCGGCTCTCCGGCGGCAACCAGCAGAAGGTCGTCCTCAGCAAGTGGACATTCCTTCCCGTCCGGCATCAACATCAGCACCATGGATGTCGATGGTGTCGTCGCCATCGGG
>NZ_JBSFWR010000253.1:0-1212 GCF_053594915.1 Kitasatospora sp. NPDC002543
AGCGCCCGCCCCAGCCCTGCGCCAGCGCCGCGACGGCATCCTGCCCACCGTCGCCGCCGCCCTCTCCGTGCGCGGCACCACACTGACCAGCACCGCAGCCCGCGGCGAACACGCCCCCGCCCTGCACCCCCTCGTCCAGGACTTCCTCGACACCCTCACCAGCGCCCAGCGCGACCGCTTCACCGGACGCTGCGCCGAAACGATCCTCATCTCCCGCCACCTCACGGCCGCCGACGAGGAACGCTCCAAACGCGCCCGCCGCAAACCCATGACCAACGGCGAAGCCCGCAAAGCCCTCAAACACGCCAAACTCACCACCCGCCGTATCCGCGAGGACGGCGACCCCCTGCACGGCGGCTTCGCCCGCCCCTGCCGCGCCTGCGCCGCACTCACCGCCCACTTCGGCGTCCACGTCGTGGACCCGGCCGCGGACACCACCGGCTGACCGGAACCGGCGCACGGCAGCACGCACGCACCACCGCAGGCCCCAGCAGAACAGGACGAGGCCACCCCACATGACCGCCGACCGCACCCGCTTCACCGCCCCCGTCGACGCAGCACTGCGCGCCGCCGGCTGGCAGCCCGGACGCTGGGACATCAAACAGGCCGAATTCTGGGCCGACGCCCTGCGCACCCACGTATCCCCCGCCGGCCACCGCCACACCGTCTTCCCCGCCGCCGTCGAGGCCTGGGCCGAATTCGGCGGCCTCCACCTCACCCCCCAGGGCCCCGGCCGCCAGATAGCCCCCGCCCAACCCCACCTCGACCCGCTCCACGGCCTCCACATGGCCCGCACCCTCGGCGACCTCGGCCGCGCCCTCGACACCGAGGTCTGCCCCCTCGGTGCGGAATCCGGCTCCGAAGCACTCCTCGCCATCGACACCGAAGGCCGCGTCTACGCCCTCGACCACAGCGGCGACTGGTACCTCGGCCCCGGCATCGACCACGCCCTGGAAACCCTCGTCAACGGCACCCAGCCGACACGCCTGACCGCGGCCTAGCGCGGCGCGCACACGCGGACCGGGCCACAGCGCACCGGCACACGACAGACAGCCACAGCACAGCCCCGGAGCCCCGAGACCCACCGGCCGCCACGCGCCGACGAGACGCGAGGGGACGTGCCGGGATGTGCGCGCGGAGCCACCAGCTCGGGCGGCATGGGCCCGGAGACGAAGCCCCATAGAACAGCGAGCACGTACATCCCGGCGCGGC
>NZ_JBSFWR010000254.1:0-1197 GCF_053594915.1 Kitasatospora sp. NPDC002543
GTCCCTCGTCCCTGAGGGGAACGGGCAGGCCCGCGTCTCGGACTTCGCAGAGACCGCGTACGCCTCGTGCCGTGGCTGCCAGCATCGCGGTCGCCTCGGAGGGGTGCCACTCCAGGACACCGCTGATCGGTTCGACGTGCTCAGGCGCCAGAGTGAGAGCAACTGGGCCCAGATAGCTGCGGAGTTGCTCGATCGGGAGCTCTCCGTCCAGGCCGGGGCCGGCGACCAAAAGCCGCACGGGGGACAGGACTTGGGCGCAAGCCGCCAGCGTGAGCGCGTCGGCCAGTGGGCTGCGGAGTGTGGGTTCGTCGCCCTGGGCCAGGATGTCGCCGCCTACGTCGAGTAGATCGATGGAGGTGGGCGAGAGGTGTGCGATCAGTTCTTCGAGTTGGCGCGTGATGCCCTCGGCGCCCTGGCGGGGGTCGATGAGGACAAAGGTTTGCGGCAGTTCGCGCGCTAGGCGGGGGAGGGTCGAGCCCGCGGGCGCTATCGGTGCCGCGTTGCCGGGCACGGCTTGGACCGTGGGTGTCAGTGGGAGCAAACCCGTGAAGTTGGCCGGGCTTCGGGGGCCTGGGACCGGGTCGACCAACAGACGGTCCCACGCGTACGTGAGGACCACCGCCGGGCCCTCGTCGCCGTACAAGGCGGCGTCCAACATTGAGGCGGCGACAGCGTCGCCCCCTCCTCCGGCTGCCAGGATCAACCGCGTCACCCGGCCAGCGTACTGGTTGGCGACTTAGCCACTCACTCTATAGTGGCCAGAGGACTTAGCCACTTGAGAGAGGGGTTCTGATGCCGCAGATCGAGGAGACGCAGCCCAAGTACCTGCAGATCGCGCACTTCATCCGCGACCAGATCTTGCGCGGCGACCTGCGGGCAGGCGACGAGGTGCCGTCGGAGCGGCAACTTGCCTCAGACTGGAGCGTTTCGCGGCCGACGGCGGCTCGGTCGTTGGAGGCGCTGCGGCAACAGGGCCTTGTCGAGAAGCGGCAGGGGTCGGGCACGTACGTACGCAGTCTTCAGGTCAATCGGCGGGCCAGGGAGCTCTACGGCCGGGCTCGGCAGACCGGGAAGATCTACACCGCTGGTGAGTACGCGGTGATCACGTCGGCCGGGTGGATGGATGCGCCGGATCACGTCGCAGAGGCGCTTGGCCTGGTCAAGGATCGTCGGGCTGTGCATCGACGGCGGGTGACC
>NZ_JBSFWR010000255.1:0-1184 GCF_053594915.1 Kitasatospora sp. NPDC002543
GAACGGAGGTGGTGGTCGGCGGCCTGGTGACCCACCGGCAGCGGCCGCCGACGGCCGGCGGGGTGCTCTTCCTCAGCCTGGATCGGCGCCCTTGAGGCCCTGCACGCGGTAGTTGTCCTGCGTGCCCGTCTCGTACTTCGTGCCGCTCTTCTGCGCCTCGACGTAGACCCGGCGGATGCCCGGGTCGTTGCGCAGGAACTTGCCCGTCTCGGGGTCGAAGACCTTCTTCGCCCGCTCGATGGTGATGTTCTCGCTGGTGACGAAGGTCTTGCCGTTCTCCTTGCCGGTGAACCTGGACCCCTTGGGGATCGTCTTCGGCTCGTCCGGGTCCTCGTTGTGGACGATCATCAGGCCGCCGGCCTTGGTGACGTCGCCCTTGAGCTTCTCGTAGCTCTTGGTGCCGCCGGCTATGAGCAGATTGCCGTTGGCCAGCTGTGTGTGGCCCGTGCAGAACAGGTCGGTGGGCGTGGGGATCTTCTTGATCGTCCCCTTCACCGGGTCCCACAGCCGGGTGTCGAACTTCTTCGCGTCGAAGTTGTCCTGGTTGTTCCCGGACCCGGCCACGAGCAGGATCTTGCCCGTGTGCAGCAGGGCGGCGTGAATCGTGTTCTGCCGGTACTCCTTGGGGAACTCGACGATGTCCCACTTGCCGTTCTCGGCCTTGTACTCAGGTCTGTTGATCTTGTACTCGTGGTACTTCGCCGAACCGAACCGGTAGAGCCACGGCCCGTTCATCCCGGCAAGCGCTAGCACCACCACCGAGCCGATGGCTATGCGTCGGGCACGGCGGCGGCTGGCACCGTCTTTCATTTCTTACGTCCCCCAAGGGCGATCTGCATGGTCTGGTCGGGCGCGGCCCAACTCGGCTTCTCCTGCGCGGCGTGCGCCGGCGCGGCCAGGTGCTCCCCTTGGTCCGGGGGAGCGGCCGGCGGCTTCGGCTTCTTCCTGTCCTGCCGCATAGTCCACCGCCAGGCGAAGATCGGCGAGGCCGTGATGAGCAGCGCGAACGAGGCCCAGGTGAGCATCGCCGGGTGTGCGTGCCCGTACACGAAGGACGCGGTCATGGACGCCGCGAAGACCAGGATGAAGAACAGGTGGATGCGGAACGTGCCGACCCCGGACTCCCCGGACTCCCCGGATTCCCCTGACACTCCCGGGCTCGGCCGCGGTGTGCTCCACCCCGC
>NZ_JBSFWR010000256.1:0-1174 GCF_053594915.1 Kitasatospora sp. NPDC002543
CGGCTCGGTGCAGGACCGGCTGCACGTGTCGAGCGCCACCGAGGGCGACATGGGCCTGCACCTCAACTTCGACAACGCCTGGTCCAGCCTCAACGGCCCCCTGCTGTGCCGCCCGTGCACGGCGACCGTGGACTCCCCCGGCCTCACCCTGTGGTGGCTGGCCCTGCCCCTGCTCGCCGCGGCCGCGCTCGCCCACGCCATGCGCGAGCGCCGGCTCCTGCCGACCGCGCTCCCCATGGCCGTCGCCGCCGCGCTCTCCGTGCCGTATCTGCTCATGATCGACTACTCGGCTCCGCGCTTCCTGCTCCCGGCCTACGCACTCCTCGCGCTGCCGGTCGCCGGCCTGGTCACGCGCCTGAACCCGCGCCGCGGCCTCGTCCTCGCAGGACTGCTCATCGCGGCGCAGCTCGTCTCGCAGGCCACTGTCCTGACCCGGGTCACCGCGTCCACGGCCATCACGAACGAGCGCTACCGCGCCGCCGCCGACAGCCTGCGCACCCTGGGCCTGCGCCCGCCCTGTCTGGTCTCGGGCCCGCGCGCCCTCCCCATCGCCTACGACGCGGGATGCGCCTCCGCCCAGGTGGACGGCAACAACGTCTCGACGACCGTCGCGGGCATCCTCGACCGCGCCGCGAAGGTGCCGACCGCCCTCCTCACGGCAAAGGGACAGCGCCCACCGCACTATGCGCGCGACTGGACGCCGTATCCCCTGCACCACACCCCCGGCTGGACGGCCTGGCTCGCGCCGGCCGGCCCGCAGGGCCCGTAACCCGACGGACGGCGCCTACTCCACCCGCAGCGCGGCGAGCTGCCGCTCGAAGGGGATGACGTCGTCGCCCCACTCCACCGGCGCCGGGCGGGCCGCCGCGAGCCCGGTCATGAGCCGGGCGAGCTCGCCGCCGGCCCGTTCGACGCGCTGCTCGAGACCCTCCGCTCCCCAGTCCTGCGACGCCGCGTACACGGCGGTCGGCACGACCACGGCCCGCAGGTGGGCGAACAGCGGACGCATCGCGTGCTCCAGGACGAGCGAGTGCCGCGGCGTGCCGCCGGTCGCCCCGACGAGCACCGGCTTCCCGGTGAGCGCGTCCTTGTCGAGCACGTCGAAGAACGACTTGAACAGACCGCTGTACGAGGCCGAGAACACCGGCGACACGGCGATCAGGCCGTCCGCACC
>NZ_JBSFWR010000257.1:0-1162 GCF_053594915.1 Kitasatospora sp. NPDC002543
ACCGAACCCCCCGGCACCGGACCCCCACCACCACCCCACCCCGACACGATCAACTCACGCTCGCCACCCACCAACACATCCACCGAACCCACCACTCGCCCCGCATCCACCACCATCGCGGACAGCACCCGCCGCAAACGCTCCGCGAGCAAGCCGACAGTGCCGTGGTCGAACAGATCGGTGGCGTAGTGGAGGACGCCGAGGATGCCCGCGGGCGCGTTGGCCGCGTCGCGGTTCTCGACGCAGGTGAGGTTGAGGTCGAACTTGACGGGCGGCGTCCCGAACGGCTCGGACTCCGCGGTGAGGCCCGGCAGCCGGAGGGCGCCCCCCTCGTTGTTCTGCAGGACCAGCATGACCTGGAACAGGGGGTGCACCGAGGCCGAGCGAACCGGGTTCAGCTCCTCCACCAACCGCTCGAACGGCATGTCCTGGTTCGAGAACGCCGCCAGATCCGCCTCCCGGACCCGACCCAGCAGCTCGTCGAACGTCGGCGAGCCCGACAGGTCGGTCCGCAGGACGAGCGTGTTCACGAAGAACCCGACCAACTCGTCCAGCGCCTCGTCCGTACGCCCGGCCACCACCGTGCCGATCGGGATGTCGGTGCCGGCGCCCATCTGCGACAGCAGCGCGGCCACCGCCGCGTGCAGCACCATGAACAGGGTGACGCCGTTCCGGCGTGCCAACGCGTCGAGTCCGGCGTGGAGTTCGGCGTCGAGGTGGAACTCCAGCAGTTCGCCCTCACCCGAAGCGGTGGCCGGGCGGGCCCGGTCCAGGGGCAGCGCGAGCTCCTGCGGGAGGTCCCGCAACACCTGCGACCAGTGAGCGAGTTGCTGGTCCATGACCTCATCGAGCTGGTGGTGCTGCCAGAGCGTGTAGTCCGCGTACTGGACGGCCAGCGGCTCCCAGTCCGGTACGGCACCGGCCAGACGGGCCTGGTAGGCCGCCGCGACGCCCGACCAGAGCACGCCGGAGGACCAGCCGTCGCTGGCAATGTGGTGCAGGGTCAGCACCAGCACCGACTCGTCCTCGCCGAGGGTGAACAGCACGACCCGCAGCGGGAGTTCGGCCGAGAGGTCGAAGACGGTGAAGGCCTCGGCCGAGATCCGCTCCGCCACCTCCTCCTCCCCGCACTCCACGACCGCGAACGGCACCCGGACCTCCC
>NZ_JBSFWR010000258.1:0-1133 GCF_053594915.1 Kitasatospora sp. NPDC002543
ACCACCCCACCCCGACACGATCAACTCACGCTCGCCACCCACCAACACATCCACCGAACCCACCACCTGCCCCGCATCCACCACCATCGCGGACAACACCCGCCGCAAACGCTCCGCGAGCAAGCCGACAGTGCCGTGGTCGAACAGATCGGTGCTGTAACGGAGTTCGACCTGGATACCGGCGGGACTGTTGGTGGCATCGCAGTTCTCGGAGAAGATGAGGTTGAGGTCGAACCTGGCCGGGGCCTCTGCGAAGGTCTCCGGTTCCAGCGTGACACCCGGCAGCCGGAGGGTGCCCTCCTCGTTGTTCTGCAGCACGAGCATGACCTGGAACAGCGGGTGCACCGAGGCCGAGCGAACCGGGTTCAGCTCCTCCACCAACCGCTCGAACGGCACGTCCTGGTTCGAGAACGCCGCCAGATCCGCCTCCCGGACCCGACCCAGCAGCTCGTCGAACGTCGGCGAGCCCGACAGATCCGTCCGCAGCACCAGCGTGTTCACGAAGAACCCGACCAACTCGTCCAACGCCTCGTCCGAACGCCCCGCCACCACCGTGCCGATCGGGATGTCCGTGCCCGCGCCCAACCGCGACAGCAGCGCGGCCACCGCCGCGTGCAGCACCATGAACAGCGTCACGCCGTTCCGGCGCGCCAGGGCCTGCAACTCCGCGTGCAGTTCGGCGTTCAGGCCGAACTCCACCAGGCCACCGGCGTGCGAGGCCGTCCCCGGCCGGGGCCGGTCCAGCGGCAGCGCCACCTCCTGCGGGGCGTCCCGCAGCACCTCGGCCCAGTGGTCGAGTTGCTGGTCCATGAGCTCGCCGAGCTGGTGGTGCTGCCAGAGCGCGTAGTCCGCGTACTGGACGGCCAGCGGCTCCCAGTCCGGCGCGGCACCGGCCAGGCGGGCCCGGTAGGCCGCCGTCAGGCCCTCCCACAACGGCCGCATCGACCAACCGTCACTGGCGATGTGGTGGATCGCCACCGACAGGACGGATTCCTCCCCGCCGAGCGTGAACAGCACGACCCGCAGCGGGAGTTCGGTCGAGAGGTCGAAGACGGTGAAGGCCTCGGCCGAGATCCGCTCCGCCACCTCCTCCTCCCCGCACTCCACGACCGCGAACGGCACCCGGACCTCCC
>NZ_JBSFWR010000259.1:0-1127 GCF_053594915.1 Kitasatospora sp. NPDC002543
GCCGCCGCGCTGTTCACCCTGGCCCGGCTCCTGCACGTCAGCTACTCGGGCGAGGCCTGGACATCGACAGCGGTGACACGCTCGCCGGTCAGCTGTCCGACGCTCCGGTCATCGTGGGCGCGGTCGCCGAGAACCAGCAGCACCAGCTGCACGACGGCGGAGCGATGCAGACCCCCGCAGGCCGTGCGTCGGAGCTCGGCCGCGGGTCGGGCAGGCAGGTGCCCGGGCAGGGCGGTGGCGGTGGCGAGTTCGGCCCGCCCGGCAGCGGCGACCCGGCCGGTTACGCTCCCGAGGGAAACTTCGGCTCGTACGGGGACGACGACTTCGTCAAGCCGCGGCGCGGCCGTAAGTGGCTCAAGAGATCCTTCTTCATCGTCCTGGCGCTGGCCGTCGTGGGCGGTGGCCTGTACGGCGGCTACCGCTGGACGCAGACGCAGTACTACGTCGGTTCGAACGAGTCGCATATCGCGCTGTACCGCGGCATCAGCCAGGACCTGGCGTGGGTGAGTCTGTCGAAGGTCGAGACGGACCACCCCGAGATCGAACTCAAGTACCTGCCGCCGTACCAGCGCAAGCAGGTCGAGGCGACGATCACCGAGGGCAGCTTCGGCGACGCCAAGGACAAGATCGGCGAGCTGTCGATGCAGGCCTCGGCCTGCAAGAAGGACGCCGAGCGCCGCCAGGCGGAGAACGAGCAGAACGCGAAGACCGGCGAGGGCGAGGCGGGTGGCACCACAGCCGCCACCAAGACGTCTTTCACCACGTCACGCGCCTCGGCGAAGACAGCGCCGAGTCCGACACCCACGCCGTCCGGAACGGCCAAGTCCAAGACCGCACCGACGCCCACACCTGGCCCCAGCCTCTCGGAGGATGAGCAGAAGCTGGTCCCGCTGTGCGGTAAGCAGTAAGCAGCCGTTGGGGGCCTTTGCACGCCATGAGCAGTAGCACTACACACACGTCGACCATCGGCGCGATCGGTGCGCCGAGCCGGCGCAACACCGAGCTCGCGCTCCTCGCGTTCGCCGTCGTCATCCCCGTTTTCGCGTACGCGAACGTGGGCCTGGCGATCGACGGCTCGCTGCCCGCCGGGCTCCTGGGCTACGGCCTGGGCCTCGGCCTGCTCGCGG
>NZ_JBSFWR010000260.1:0-1112 GCF_053594915.1 Kitasatospora sp. NPDC002543
AGAGGGCGTTTGCTCCTCACACGGGCTGAGGTGTGGGGATTTCGGTCCCCGATCGGCCGGTTCCCGGAGTGGCTGACGAGGCGTGTGTGAGGGTCGGGCGTGCTGGTGTGACCAGCACACCCGACCTATCCATGTTGCTCCTGTCTCATCCCAAGGCGCCCGGTTCCCGTCGTCGCACGCCGGCCTCCGGCCAGAGCTCTGGCCCAAGACCGCCCGCAGCGGTACGCCATAGGCATGACGTCGCGGAAGCCGTACCCGAGCGACCTGTCCGACGCCCGGTGGGCACTGGTCGAGCCCGTCCTGACCGCCTGGCGGGCCGAACGCCGGGGCAGGGCACTGGACATCGGGCGCCCGCCCGAGCACGACCTGCGGGACATCCTCGACGCGATCCTGTACGTCGACCGGACCGGGATTCCGTGGCGCTACCTCCCGCACGAGTACCCGCCCTGGGCCACCGTCTACGGCTACTTCGCCAAGTGGCAGCGCGACGGCGTGTTCGAGCAGCTCAGCGGCCTGCTGCGGCGACGAGTTCGCACCGCCGGCGGACGGACCGCCGAGCCGAGCGCGTGCGTGATCGACGCCCAGAGCGTGAAGACCGCGCCCACCGTGCCCGCCGCCACCCAGGGCACCGACGCCGCCAAGAAGATCGTCGGCAGGAAACGCAGCATCATCACCGACACCCTCGGCCTTCTGCTCGCCGTACTCGTCACGGCCGCCAGCGTGCAGGACTCCGTCGCCGGCACCCAACTGCTGAACCGGGCCGCCGCCGACCACCCCACGATCAGCAAGGCCTGGGTCGACGGCGGCTACCGCCGGTACCTCGTCGAGCACGCCGCCGCCCTCGGCATCGACATGGAAATCGTCCACCGCGACCCTACGACCAGGGGATTCGCCGTTCTGCCTCGACGTTGGTGCGTGGAGCGAACCTTCGGCTGGCTCATGCTCCACCGGCGCCTGGTCCGTGACTATGAAGCCCTGCCCGCCCGCTCCGAAGCGATGATCCACCTCGCGATGATCGACAACATGACCCGCCGCCTCACCGGCGAATCAACACCCACCTGGCGAGGCACCTGAACCCGACATCATGGAACTCACGAGATCAAACGCCCTCT
>NZ_JBSFWR010000261.1:0-1108 GCF_053594915.1 Kitasatospora sp. NPDC002543
CGCAGCACCGGCCCGGCTTCGAGGTCACCAACGAGAAGGCGTACGGGCTCGGGAAGTTCGCCCGGGTCGTGCTCGGGACCTCCCAGATCGACTACAACGGTCGGTTCTGCATGTCGTCCGCCGCGGCGGGGCAGCTCGCCGCGTTCGGGCTCGACCGCGGACTGCCGTTCCCCCTGGAGGACATTCCGCGTACGGGATGTGTGGTCCTCGTCGGGTCGAACATGGCCGAGACCATGCCCCCCGCGGTCCGCTATCTGAACGAACTGCGGGAGAACGGCGGCACGCTGGTCGTCATCGACCCCCGCCGCACGCGCACCGCCGAGCTCGCCGACCTCCATCTCGCGCCCCGCCCCGGGACCGATCTCGCCCTGGCCCTCGGGATGCTGCATCTGGTGGTGACCGAGGGGCGGGTCGACGAGGAGTTCGTGCGCGCCCGGACGCGGGGGTGGGAGGACGCGCGGGCCGCCGTGATGGCGCACTGGCCCGAGTACGTGGAGCGCGTGACCGGCGTCGCCGTGCCTCAACTGCGCGAGGCCGTACGGATGTTCTGCGAGCCCGAGTCCGCCATGGTCCTCACCGCGCGTGGGCCCGAGCAGCAGTCCAAGGGCACCGACACCGTGGGCGCCTGGATCAACCTGTGCCTCGCGACCGGGCGCGCCGGGCGGCCCCTTTCCGGGTACGGGTGCCTGACCGGGCAGGGCAACGGGCAGGGCGGGCGCGAGCACGGGCAGAAGGCCGACCAGCTGCCCGGGTACCGCAAGCTGACCGACCCGGCGGCGCGTGCCCATGTGGCCGGTGTGTGGGGCGTGGACCCCGACTCCCTTCCCGGCCCCGGCCGTTCCGCGTACGAGCTGCTCGACGCGCTGGGGCGGGATGTACGGGCTCTGCTGGTCATGGGGTCGAATCCGGTGGTGTCGGCTCCTCGTGCCGCCCATGTGGAGGGCAGGCTGCGGTCGCTCGACTTTCTGGCCGTGGCCGACGTGGTGCTTTCCGAGACCGCCGCTCTTGCCGATGTGGTGCTTCCCGTGACCCAGTGGGCCGAGGAGACAGGGACGGTGACCAGTCTGGAGGGGCGCGTGCTACTGCGGCGTCGCGCCGTCACGCCTCC
>NZ_JBSFWR010000262.1:0-1103 GCF_053594915.1 Kitasatospora sp. NPDC002543
CGGACTGCTCATCACGAAGATCAAGACCGGCGCCGGCTTCTTCCGTACGGCCTTCTACCTGCCGTACCTGGCCCCGCCGGTGGCGGCGACCGTCGCCTTCGTCTTCCTGCTCAACCCGTCGACGGGACCGGTCAACGAGGTCCTCGCGCACCTCGGCATCACCGGACCGAACTGGTTCAACGACGCCGCCTGGGCCAAGCCGTCCCTGGTGATGCTCTCGCTGTGGGGCATCGGCGACCTGATGGTGATCTTCATGGCCGCACTGCTCGACGTACCCAGGGAGCAGTACGAGGCCGCGGAGCTGGACGGCGCGGGCGCCTGGTCGAAGTTCCGGTACGTGACCTGGCCGTCGATCACTCCGATCGTCATGTTCGCCATCGTCACCGGCGTCGTACAGACGATGCAGTACTACACGCAGGCCCTGGTCGCCGGAAAGATCGCCTCCGGCGTCTCCATCGGCCCCGGCAGCGTCATCCAGCCCGGCTACCCGGACCACTCGACGCTCACCGTCCCGCAGCTCGTCTACTCGATGGGCTTCCAGAACTTCAACACCGGCGCGGCGTGCGTCCTCTCGCTCGTACTCTTCGCCATCGCCATGGCCGTGACCATGCTGCTCATGCGCAAGCGCTCGGGCCTGCTCTCGGCGGAGGACTGATCAGGATGACGACCACGACACTCAGCCCCACCCCGGCCGCGGCTCCCGCGGACGCCTCACCCGCGCGTGGCCCCGCCGCCGCACGCGCCCGCCGCAAGCGCGTCCTGCACTGGATCGCCGTGCACAGCGTCGCGATCGCCGTCGCGCTGCTGTTCGTCCTGCCGTTCGTGTTCGTCTTCCTGACCTCGGTGATGAGCGACAGCCAGGCGATGAGCGGCGACCTGTGGCCGGACTCCTGGCACTGGGAGAACTACAAGGCCGTCTTCGAGACCGACGGCTTCCTCGACTGGTGGAAGAACTCCCTGCTCTACGCGGGCCTCGGGACCGTGTTCACCGTGTGCTCGGCGATCCCCGTCGCGTACGCGCTCGGCAAGTTCCGCTTCCGCGGCCGCCGGACGGCGATGATCCTCGTCATCTCGACAATGATGCTGCCGCCGCAGGTCATCGT
>NZ_JBSFWR010000263.1:0-1097 GCF_053594915.1 Kitasatospora sp. NPDC002543
GACGGCCGGTCTTCTCGCCGACCAGGCTCTCCACCGGCCCGACGAAGCTCACCGAGGGCTTGAACCCGAGCGCGGCCGCGGCCTGGCCCCCACCCGGGGGAGCCCCGCCGCCGTGCGGTCGGCGACCGGAAGGACCGGCCGGAGGACCTAGATGAACTCGGCCAGCTCGCGCAGCAGCGCGGCCTTGGGGCGGGCACCGGTGATGGACTTCACCGGCTCGCCGTCCTTGTAGACGATCAGGGTCGGGATCGAGATGACGCCGTACTTGGCGGCGGTCTCCTGGTTGGCGTCGACGTCGAGCTTGGCGATGGTGAGCTTGTCGCCGTGCTCGGCCGCGATGTCCTCCAGGACCGGGGCGACCTGGCGGCACGGGCCGCACCAGGTGGCCCAGAAGTCGACCAGTACGGGCTTCTCGCTCTTCAGGACGTCGGCCTCGAAGGTCTTGTCGGTGACGGTGGTGGTGGCGCCGGCCACGGGAACTCCTCGGGTTAGGACGGAGGGGGCTGCTGCCAGGAGAACAACGGATGGGCCCGTTCTGTTTCTGCCCGGCCGGGGCGGGGGTGTTCCACGTGGAACACCCCCGGGGGGTGGTTCGAGGGGAGGGCTCAGACCGCGACGGCGGCGGCCTTGGCCTCCAGGTCGTCCAGCGAGGCCAGGTAGCGCTCGGCGTCCAGCGCGGAGGAGCAGCCGGTGCCGGCGGCGGTGATGGCCTGGCGGTAGGTGTGGTCCACGACGTCGCCGGCGCCGAAGACGCCCGGGATGTTGGTCCGGGTCGAGGGGGCCTCGACCTTGAGGTAGCCCTCGGCGTCCAGGTCCAGCTGGCCCTTGAACAGCTCGGTGCGCGGGTCGTGGCCGATCGCGATGAACAGGCCGGTGACGGCCAGCTCGCGGGTCTCGCCGGTGGTGGTGTCGCGCAGGGTGACGCCGCTCAGCTTCGGGTCCCCGTGGATGGCCTCGACCGCGCTGTCCCACTCGAAGCGGATCTTCGGGTCAGCGAAGGCGCGCTCCTGCATCGCCTTGGAGGCGCGCAGGGTGTCCCGGCGGTGGATGATCGTGACGCTCCTGGCGAAGCGCGAGAGGAAGGTCGCCTCCTCCAG
>NZ_JBSFWR010000264.1:0-1095 GCF_053594915.1 Kitasatospora sp. NPDC002543
GACGCGGAGGGCCACATCTCGGACCGCCGCGTGGGCGAGGCGCTGATGGGGCTCAAGCGGGTCTGCCCGCAAGTGCGCTTCCTGGGCTCGTACCCGAGGGCCGGGGTCACTGTGGCGGACGTCCGGACTCCGCGGACGGGGACGTCCGACAGCGATTTCATGGCGGCGTCCGACTGGCTCGCACGCTGCCAGGACGGCCGTTTCTGACGCCTTCGGGTTCCAGGTCGCGGCGTCTTCGGACATACGGGTTCTGATGGCTTTCCGGCGTCTTCGGGCGCCGGTTTTCGACGTTCCGAGAACCGGTCCTACCTGCAGATTTTCGCCATCCACAGAAGTTATCCACAGGTGTGCTTCTCGACCTGGGGACAAGTCGACACCATCTCGCTACATGGTCGACAAATCGCTCCACAGCCCCCAAGTCCGTCCACAGGAGCACACGTCACCCCTCGTCCACTCTTTTCCTTTGATCAACTCTATAGAGCGAACCATTTCCACTCGAAAGTGCGTGTGAGATGGGTTTGGATCGGGAATCCTTCGCCGCGCATGCGGCTTTCGGAACGATCTCTTCCGGCGTCCACAGATCTTTCGCACAGCCTGTGGATAACTTTTCGGAGAGTCACATTCCTGTGGACAACCCCGCCCTCAAGTCCCGCCGCACACAAGGGGATTTGGTCAAGCAGCCATGCCGCGTCTGCCCCATTTCGGGGAAAGGGGCCCTTTTCATTGACCGGCGCCCACCGCGTCCGACCGGTCCCGAGAAGATCCATTTCGGCCATGCGCTTCACCGCGCTTCACCGCGCTTGACCTCTACATTGCCGAATTCACATTCCGGCATATCGGGCATAAGGTAACGCACGGGATATCGGTTCGTGCGGTGGAACCGCGCACCGGTAGCCTTGAGGGGTGATTGACCTTCGCCTGCTCCGTGAGGACCCCGACCGTGTTCGCGCCTCCCAGCGCGCCCGTGGAGAGGACGTCGCACTCGTCGACGCCCTGCTCTCTGTCGGAGCTGGAGCGCGGCCGCAAGGAGGCCTCCTCGGAGGTGCTCGCGGCCGCCGCCCGGGCGCTGGGGCTCGGCCTCGGGGACCTGCTCTC
>NZ_JBSFWR010000265.1:0-1085 GCF_053594915.1 Kitasatospora sp. NPDC002543
GCCCGGGTACGCAGCCTTCCCTCTTGGAACCCTAGCCCGCCGATGTGGGCTAGGTCTCTGTGAGACGGTGCTGCGGCACTCCGGGATTCTTTGTGGAGTCCCTACGAATGGCCCAACGATTCTTTGCCTTGGGCAGACCCCTTGTCCCGAGGTTTACCCGTTAGTAGCGTTCGCGTTGTCTCGAACGTACTTGGGGTAACAGCAGTCGAAAGTGGGTGGGGTTCCGGTGGCACGCAGACCGGTGGCGTGGGTGGCCGCGATCGTGCTCTTCGCGGAGGCGATCGGTATCGCCCTGCTCAACTGGTTCCTGGGGCTGGTCGTCGACCGCCAGGACATGTCCCTGGCCGGGCTCGACCCCCGCGCCATGTCCGTCTCCGCCTGGATAGCCGGCGCGCTCTTCGGGCTCTATCTCGCGCTGTGCGCGATCGTCCTCGTACGCGTAGCCGTGCGCGACCGCGGGCCGGCCGGCTTCGGCCGCATCCTGCTGATCAGCGCGGCCGTCGTGCACGGGCTGCTCGGGGCGTTCAGCATCGGCCTGGTCGGCTGGCTCGCGTTCGTCTTCATGATGGTCGTGCTCGGGCTCATCGTGCTCACGCTGGTCGCCTACGACCGGAAGGAGCAGACGGACGGAGCGGAAGCGGGTGCGGGAGACGCCCCGGCGGGACCGGCCGAGGGTGGCGGGGCGCCTCAGCCCGTCTGATCGGCCCGGTCCGGGTGAGGCGAGCCGCGTTCAGTTCGCCCACAAGTCCGTGATGTTCACGCCCAGTTGGGCCAGCAGGCGGCGCAGCAGCGGCATCGACAGGCCGATCACGTTCCCGTGGTCGCCGTCGATGCCGTCGATGAACGGTGCCGAGCGGCCGTCCAGCGTGAACGCGCCCGCGACGTGGAGCGGCTCGCCCGACGCCACGTACGTGGCGATCTCCGCGTCGCTCGGCTCGCCGAACCGGACCACCGTCGAGGCCGTCGCCGACGCGTAGCGGTTCACCGCCGTGTCGCTCAGCGCGATCCAGGAGAGGTCCTTGCCGCCGGTCCAGCGGCTGACCGCCCCCGGCAGCCGGCCCTCGGCGTGCGCGGCCTCGTCCGCC
>NZ_JBSFWR010000266.1:0-1083 GCF_053594915.1 Kitasatospora sp. NPDC002543
GTCAGTGGGGCGTGCCAGCATCGGTGACGTGGAGAAATTGCGGCAGCTGCGGCTCGCCAAGGACGCGATGGACCGCGACTGGGCCGAGGCCGAGCTCGACCTGGACGCGGTGGCGGCCCATGCCGGTTATTCGCGGTACCACTTCGTGCGGTGCTTCAAGGAGGCGTACGGGGAGACACCGGGGCAGTATCTGACGCGCCGTCGGATCGAGCGGGCCGAGGAGATGCTGAGATCGGCGGACCTGTCGGTCACGGAGATCTGCGGCCTCGTGGGATTCAGCAGCCTGGGCACGTTCTCGTCCCGGTTCAAGAGACAGACGGGCCTGACACCGAGCGAGTACCGGGCGAAGCACGTGGGGCGCGGGGCGGCGCTCATCCCCGGGTGTTACGCGATGTTGTGGGCCGGCGGCTTCCCCGGCAGAGGGCCGTCCGGGAGTGCGGGGCAGGGGGCCGGCGAGGGGCGCAATTCTGGAGAAGCGGAGGCGGGGGGTGACTGCCTACGGTGACAGGGCACGGCCGGATTCGCCGGCGCGTGGCCCGACCACTGCGGAGCGCATCATGATCAAGGGACTCGCCATTTCCACCGTCTGGGTTCTCGACCAGGACCGGGCCAAGGAGTTCTACACCGCGAAGCTGGGGCTCGAGGTGCGTACGGACATGACCATGGGCGAGGGCGGTATGCGCTGGCTGACCGTGGGCGCCAAGGACCAGCCCGACGTCGAGCTGACGCTGATGGTGCCCGGGGTGCCCGCGATGGACCCCGAGTCGGCCGAGGCGGTGAAGAAGCTGGTCTCCAAGGGCATTCTCGGGGCCGGAGTCCTGGTCACGGACGACATCCACGGGGACTACGAGCGGCTCAAGGGGCGCGGGGTGCAGTTCCTCCAGGAGCCGCAGGAGCGCCCGTACGGGACCGAGGCGATCTTCCGCGACGACTCCGGGAACTGGTTCTCGTTCACGCAGCGCAACGAGGGGCTCGACCTCGACAAGGAGACGCCCTCCGTGGTTCTTCCCGCGCCCCGGCTCCCAGGTGCGCAGCCGAAGGCTGTTGCCCACCACGAGCAGCGAGCTCAGCGACATGGCGACC
>NZ_JBSFWR010000267.1:0-1075 GCF_053594915.1 Kitasatospora sp. NPDC002543
GTCGACCCGGCGCCGCGCGCGTGCGCGAGCTCGGACCAGAACATGCCGCGGGACCACGCGTCGTCCGGGAAGAGATCCTTCTCGAGCGCGTGCACGGATTCGATGTCCCACCAGCGCATCTCGCGCAGAGCAGCGCTCACTTCGGAGTGACCACCTTGTAGTTCTTGGGCACCTGCGCGTCGGGGCGGCGCAGATACAGAGGGCGTGGCGCCTGGAGCTCCTCGCCGGTGCCGAGCTTCTCGGCGGCGAGGGCGGCGAGGGCGGCCGCCGACACGTTCTCGGGGGCGCGCGCGTCCGGGAACGTGTCCGGGTACAGCACGGCACCGGCGCCGACCGCGGGAAGGCCCGCGACCTGCTCGGCGATGTCGGCGGGGCGGTCGACGGCGGGCTCGGTGACGCGGGTGCGCGCGTCCTCGTAACGCGGCCCAGTAGACCTCCTTGCGCCGCGCGTCCGTGGCGACGACGAAGGGGCCGTCGACCTCGGCGGCGTAGGCGAGTCCGTCCAGCGTGCACAGACCGTGGACGGGCACACCGAGGGCGAGCCCGAAGGTGTCGGCCGTCATCAGGCCGACGCGGAGGCCGGTGTAGGGGCCGGGGCCCACGCCGACGACGATGCCGGTGACGGCGTCGAGTCTGACGCCGGCGTCGGCGAGCACCCGGTCGACGGCGGGCAGCAGCAGCTCCCCGTGCCGGCGGGCGTCCACCTGGCTCGATGCGGCGACGACGGACGAGCCGTCGTGCAGGGCGACGGTGACGGCGGGGGTGGCGGTATCCAGCGCGAGCAAGAGCACGCAAACAGCCTACGGCTCCGGCGCCCCGCCCACGGCCGCCCCGGTGAGCCGCATGCCTGCTGCTACCGTCACCCCAAAGACGTACGGGCACGAGAGGTGGGCACACAGGTGGCACGGAGCAGCTCGGGATTCGTGGCCGGGCTCACCGCGGCGGCCCTCGCCGTGGTCGGCTTCCTCACCTACCAGGCGTCGGCCAGCGCGCCGGACAGCCTGGCCCCACCGAAGACCGGGAAGACCCCCTCCGCGGCCGCCTCCCAGTCCCCCAAGGACAAGAAGGACCTGAC
>NZ_JBSFWR010000268.1:0-1074 GCF_053594915.1 Kitasatospora sp. NPDC002543
GTGTCGCCGGAGTCGACGATGACCGAGATGTCGTACTGCTCGACGAGAGAGGAGACGATCTTCCAGCTGGCCGGGTTCAGATGGATGTCCGAGACGTGCAGGACGCGGATCGTGGACGGGTCCGGCCGGTACGCGGGGAGCGTCGACGTCACGTCGTAGAGCTTCGTCACATTGGTCACCAGGCGCGCCAACTCCTTCTGGTAGACGTCGAATTCGGTGACGATCGAGCGTGCGCTGCCGACGACCGAGGGGGCCGAGGAGAGCAGGCCGGAGAACTTCGGCTCCAGGACCGAATTGGGGTTCCAGGTCGCGTACGCCGCCCCTCCCGAGGCCGCCAGGAGGGCGAGCGCGAGACCGCCGGCGCCCAGTGCGCGGCGGGGGCGGCGGTAGACCGCGAGGCCGAGCGCGGTGGCGCCGGAGACGACGGCGACGCAGGAGCGCAGGGCGAGGTCGAGGGTGCCGTGCTCGATGTCGCGCGTGATCTCGTCCTGGAGGCCCGAGAGGCGCTCGGGGTGGTTGACCAGGGCCTCGGAGCGGACCGGGTCGAGGCGGTCGACGTCCACGTCGAGGCGGACGGGGGCCGTGTGCGACTTCAACTCCAGGGAACCGAGCGGCGAGACATTGATCTTCGTGCCGCCGGTCAGGGACGGGCGCAGCGTCATCCGGGTGTCCATCGGGCCGACCGGGACGCGGACGTTCCCCACGGCGAGCAGGCCGAGCCACGCGCCCATGAGGACGACGGCGGCGAGGCCCAGGGCGCGGAGGTACGGGCGGGGCTGGAGGGTGAGATCGCCGGTGGGGCGGGGGCGGCGGCCGCGATGACGGCGGCCGACCGCGGAGGGGATGTTCCGCAGGGCGGACAGGGCGGCGACAGCGGGGGCGCGGGCCATTGGTCCCGTATGCCCATGCGGATGGTGCCGTATGCCCGGACGGACAGGCCGATCTACGAGCGGGTGGCCGACAATGGCCGTGTGCTCGAGATGACGCGCGAGGAGTTCGAGGAACTGGTCGCCGAAGCCCTGGACCGGATTCCGCCGGAGCTGACGCGGCTCATGGACAACGTGGCGGTGTTCG
>NZ_JBSFWR010000269.1:0-1074 GCF_053594915.1 Kitasatospora sp. NPDC002543
CGAGGAACACGTCCGCGGCTTCACGCGGATGTCCACCGAGGAGGCGCACGACACGCCTGTCCTCGTCGTCGACCGCCCCGGCTGGGTCCGGGCGAACGTGGCGGGGTTCAGGGAGCTTCTCAAGCCCCTCCTGGACAAGATGGAGGAGCGGCGCGGCTCGGGCCCCGGCGGAGCGGTCCTCGGCGCCGTCGGCGGCAAGGTCACGGGCGTCGAGCTCGGCATGCTGCTTTCGTTCCTGTCCTCCCGCGTCCTCGGACAGTACGAGACCTTCGCCCCCGCCACCCGGGACCTGCCGGCCGCGCCGAACGGCGGCGGAAGACTGCTCCTCGTCGCGCCGAACATCGTGCACGTGGAGCGCGAACTCGACGTGAATCCGCACGACTTCAGGCTCTGGGTGTGCCTGCACGAGGAGACGCACCGCACGCAGTTCACGGCCGTGCCCTGGCTGCGCGACCACCTCGAGGGCGAGATCCAGTCATTCCTCGCCGAGACCGACGTCGACCCGATGACGTTCCTGGAGCGCATCAGGGAGGCAGCCCAGTCCCTGGCGGGCGCACGCCCCGAGGGCGAGCAGGGTGAGGGCGACGACGGGGGCCGCTCCCTGGTCGAGCTCGTGCAGTCCCCGGCCCAGCGCGAGATCCTCGCCCGGCTCACCGCCGTGATGTCGCTGCTCGAAGGGCACGCGGACTTCGTGATGGACGGGGTCGGGCCCGCGGTGGTGCCGTCGGTGACCGAGATCAGGGAGAAGTTCAAGGAGCGCCGTCAGAAGGGTGCCTCCCGCCTGGACCTGGCGCTGCGCAAGCTCCTGGGCCTCGACGCGAAGCTGCGCCAGTACCGCGACGGCGAGCGGTTCGTCAGGGCCGTGGTGAACGAGGTGGGTATGGACGGATTCAATCGCGTATGGACATCGCCGAACACGCTCCCCACCAAGGCGGAGATCGCCAAATCGGCGGACTGGGTCGCGCGGGTGCACCGCAAGTCTGAGGGTGCACCGTAAGGCAGGGTCGTGAAACAAATATCGACCTCGACATGGGCATCGTCGAAGCGCCGAAGCCGGTCAACTCGATCGGTGAC
>NZ_JBSFWR010000270.1:0-1070 GCF_053594915.1 Kitasatospora sp. NPDC002543
GGCACCGCCGTCAACCAGGACGGCGCCTCCAACGGCCTCACCGCCCCCAACGGCCCCTCCCAGCAACGCGTCATCCGCAAGGCCCTCACCACCGCAGGCCTCACCACCGCCGACATCGACCTCGTCGAAGCCCACGGCACCGGCACCCGCCTCGGCGACCCCATCGAAGCCCAGGCCCTCATCGCCACCTATGGGCAGGGACGCGAGGACGGCGCGCCGCTGTGGCTCGGCTCCATCAAGTCCAACATGGGCCACGCCCAGGCCGCCGCCGGTGTCGCGGGCGTCATCAAGGTCGTCGAGGCCATGCGCCACGGCGTCATGCCGCCCACGCTCCACGCCGAGCAGCGCTCCTCCCAGGTCGACTGGGAAGCCGGCGCCGTCGAACTGCTCACCGAGTCCCGCGCATGGCCCCTCGGCGACCGACCCCGCCGGGCCGGCGTCTCCTCCTTCGGCCTCAGCGGCACCAACGCCCACATCATCATCGAGGGAGTTCCGGCGCCCGAGGCCGCGATGGTCGACGTGCAGGAACCGGACGGCACCGCCCTGCCGTTCGTCCTCACCGCGCGCAGCGCGGACGCCCTGCGCGACCGGGCGGCGGGGCTGCGTGAGCACCTGACGGCTCACGGCGACCTGCGGCTGCTGGACGTCGCCCACTCGCTGGTCGGCACCCGTACCAGCTTCGAGCACCGGGCGGTCGTCGCAGCTGCCGGACGCGAGGAACTGCTCACCGCGCTCGACCGCATCGCCGACGGCACCGAACCGCTCACCGGACCGGCCCGCCCCGGCGGGACCACCGGCTTCCTGTTCACCGGCCAGGGCGCCCAACGCCTCGGCATGGGACAGGAGTTGTACAACGCCCACCCCGTGTTCGCGGCCCGCTTCGACGAAGTCTGCACCGAACTCGACCGGTGGCTCGACCGACCCCTGCGCGAGGTGATCTGGGGCGAGGACAGCGACCTCCTCAACCAGACCGCCTACACCCAGACCGCCCTGTTCGCCGTCGAGGTCGCGCTCTTCGCCCTCCTCGACTCCTGGGGCGTGCGCCCGCAGTACCTCGCCGGGCACTCCAT
>NZ_JBSFWR010000271.1:0-1061 GCF_053594915.1 Kitasatospora sp. NPDC002543
GCGTCTTGCCGGGTGAGGGACTGTGTGGTGAGGCGGTCCGAGGCGTCCCACGCCTGGGTGAGGCTGAACGCCGCACCCAGGCGGCGCTCTGTTTCACGGCCCGCGGCGTCGTGGGTGAAGGTGAGGGCGTCGGCGCCGGAGGCTAGCGCCAGAGGTCGGCCCGCCGCGTCGTACGACCACTGGGAGGTGAGGCCGGTGGGGGTGGTGCGGCTGGTACGCCGCCCGAGCAGATCGAAGCTGTAGGCAGTGGTCCGGTCGTTCACTGTCTCGGACAGGAGACGGCCAAGGGCGTCGTACTCGCGGGAGAGTTCAGTGTCGGGGTTGTCGGCGCGTTTGAGGTCGCCGGCGTGGGAGTAGGTGAACGTGGTCGAGATGCCTGAGCCCGTGACGGATGTGGTTATCCGGCCGAGCGCGTCCCGATGAAAAGCGAGGGACTCGCCCGCGCCGTTGGTGCGGGAAGCAAGCTGGCCTGTGGCGTCGTGGGTGTAGCGGAGAGTGCGGCCGTTGAAGTCCGTCTCGGAGGCGAGGTTGCCGACGGTGTCGTAGGCGTAATCCCAGGTGAGGCCCTGGGGGTTGGTGACCTGGGTTAGGCGGAGCTCGGTGTCGTAGGCGAAGGTGTAGATCGTGCCGTCGGGTTCGGTGCGGGTGATGGGCAGGTCGAATGGCCCGTGCGTGTACTGGGTGACCTGTCCCAGCGGGTTGCTGTGGCTGGTCAGGTTGCCTTCCCCGTCCCAGGTCCAGGTCTCGCGGGCGCCGTCGGGCGCCTCGCGCCAGGCGGGCCTGCCCTCGGGGGTCCAACCAAGGCGGGTGATGTGCCCGAGTGGGTCGGTTGCGGCGACGATGCGGCCGAAGGCGTCGCGTTCGACGGTGGTTGTGTGACCCAGGGGGTCGGTGACGGTCAGCGGCAGCCCGGCCGGACTGCACGTGATGCGACGAGCGTGGCCGAGAGCGTCGGTGGCGGATGAGAGGTGGCCGTCGGCGTCGTAGGCGTTGCGGGTCTCGGCAGCGGTGGTGTCTGTGGAGGAGAGGAGGTTGCCGTTCTCGTCGTACGTGTGGCGCCA
>NZ_JBSFWR010000272.1:0-1057 GCF_053594915.1 Kitasatospora sp. NPDC002543
CGCGGGCCGCGATGGACCACCGTGCGGCGGTGGTCGGTGCCGACCGGGCGGCGCTGTTGGAGGCGCTGGCCGGGGTCGCCCGGGGCGAGGCGGGCGCGGACGCGGTGCTGGGCCGGGCGGTCCGGGGCCGGGTCGGGGTGCTGTTCACCGGGCAGGGCAGTCAGCGGTTGGGGATGGGCCGGGGGCTGTATGAGGCGTTCCCGGTGTTCGCGAAGGCTTTCGACGAGGTGTGTGCGGAGCTGGATCCGCATCTGGAGGTGCCGTTGCGGGAGGTGGTCTGGGGCGGGGACGCCTCCGCCGTGGAGGCGACGGGGGTGGCGCAGCCGGGTCTGTTCGCGTTCGAGGTGGCGCTGTTCCGTCTGGCCGAGTCCTGGGGCGTGCAGGCGGACTTCGTGGCCGGTCACTCGGTGGGTGAGCTGGCGGCGGCGCATGTGGCGGGGGTGTTCTCGCTGGCGGATGCGGCGCGGTTGGTGGCGGCGCGCGGTCGTCTGATGCAGGCGCTTCCGGCCGGTGGTGCGATGGTCGCGGTGCGGGCGACGGAGGCCGAGGCGGTGGCGCAGCTGATCGATGGTGTGTCGATCGCGGCGGTGAACGGCCCGTCGCAGGTGGTGATTTCGGGTGCCGAGGACGCCGTCTTGGAGGTGGCGTCGCGGTTCGGGAAGTCGAAGCGCCTGTCGGTCTCGCACGCGTTCCACTCGGGCCTGATGGACGGCATGCTCGCCGAGTTCCGCGAGGTCGCCCGCTCGGTCTCCTACGCCCCGTCCGTGGTCCCGGTGGTCTCCAACGTGACGGGCACGGTCGCGGGTGAGGAGCTGCGGGACCCGGAGTACTGGGTGCGGCACGTGCGTGAGACCGTGCGTTTCGCCGATGGTGTGCGCACGCTGCACGAGCAGGGCGTCTCGGTGTTCCTGGAGCTCGGCCCGGACGGTGTGCTGACGGGCATGGCGCAGGACGTCCTGGACGGCGCGGCCGGCACGGCGGCCTTCGTCCCGGCGGTGCGGGCCGGCCGTCCCGAGGACCGGACGGTCCTCACGGCCCTGGCCCAGCTCCATGTGCG
>NZ_JBSFWR010000273.1:0-1045 GCF_053594915.1 Kitasatospora sp. NPDC002543
GGAGGGGCCGGGAGGGCACTCGGTGTTCGGGACGGCCCGGGCGCAGCCCGTCCACTGTCCGCGTAGGAAGTCGGCCCGGCCGACTTCCTACGCGGAGAGGACAAGATGACCGCCACTCGGCGGCCCCGGACAGAGCTGTCCGGGGCCGCTGTCTCTGTGGCGGTCAGGGGCGCCGGACAAGCCGATGCGGGCCGAGGTAGTAGGACAGGGCGGCGTGCGACGGGCCGTCAGGGAACCCGCCGTTCGTCAGAAGCTTCACGACTTCGCTTTCAGGCACCCACTCCACACGGGTCGCCTCGGACACGTCCTCAGGGTCGCCGATCCGGGTGCAGTCCGTGACGTGGTAGACGCGGAAGCGCGCGTCACTGATGCCCGCCATGGCGTCGTACTCGGTCAGCAGCTCGGCCCGGCCGGGGCGCCAGCCGGTCTCCTCCTCGACCTCGCGGACGACGGCCGCCGCCGGCTCCTCCCCGGGCTCGGCCCATCCGGCCGGCACTTCCCAGCCCCAGCGGCCGGTGATGAACCGGTGCCGGTAGAGGAGGAGGAATTCGCCGGCCTCGTTGGTGACGACGGCGGTGGTCGAGGCGCGGGGGTAGCGGACGACGTGGTGGTCGATCCGGCCGACGCCGGGGATGTCGACATCATCGAGCCAGACCTCGACCCACGGGCTCCCGAACACCTGCCGACGCCCGAACACCTCCCATTCCACGGGCAGTCCCTCCCTCACGCCCGCATCAGCTGCCTGCTCGACTCTCTCACGCGTGCGGCGAGCTCCTGCACAGGCCTCTCGGCCGACCAGGGAGACAGGGATACCTGAAGAGCCCGGGCACGCAGGACGATCGGCTGGGTGATGCCGGCCTGCGCCGGATCGAGGATGGAGTGCGCCGTGGCACACGCGGCTTCGACCCCGCCTCGGGCAAGCCGCACCTCGGCGAGGTCAAAGGTGAGGACGGCGAGCGGAAGGAGCCGGTGCTGCACGGCACCCGCCGAATCCTGGTGGACACCGAGGACGAGGCCTCGATGGCCGCCGCCACCGCCTGGTGGG
>NZ_JBSFWR010000274.1:0-1041 GCF_053594915.1 Kitasatospora sp. NPDC002543
AGGAGTACGGGAGGATCCGCCGCCAACGCCCTTGCCACACCGACGCGTTGGCGCTGTCCGCCGGAGAGCTGGTCGGGGTAGCGGTCGCCGAAGGTGCGCGGGTCGAGCCCGACGAGGTCGAGGAGTTCGGCGGCGCGCTCGCGGGCCTTGGCGCGCTTGACGCCGAGGAGGTGCGGGACGGTCGCCGTGTTGTCGAGGACCGTCTTGTGCGGGAAGAGGCCGACCTGCTGGATCACATAGCCGATGCGACGCCGGAGTTGGACCGGGTCGATGCCGGATATGTCGTCGCCGTCGAGGAGTATCCGGCCCTCGCTCGGTTCGATGAGCCGGTTGACCATCTTCATCGTGGTGGTCTTGCCACAGCCCGACGGGCCGACGAGCGTGACGAGTTCCCCCTCGTTCACCTCGAAGGACAGGTCGTCGACGGCCGTTGTCCCGTCGGCGTAGCGCTTGGTGACGTGCTCGAACCGGATCATGGGTCCCCATTGTGCCGGGCAGTCGCCGCCTGTGGGCGGCCGCTGTGTGAAGGCCATGTTGCGTCGTGACGAGGGGTCTCGGCGATTGTCAGTGGTGGGGGCTAGGGTCGTCCGCAGTCGGAATCAGGCGCTCGCGCGAGCGGTTTCGAGACATATGTACGGGGATTCGGGGGAGGTGGGGCGGGTGAGCAGTCCCAATTGCATGGTGACCAATGAGTGGGTGTGCGGGGAATACCTGCGCACCCGCAGGCCGGAGTTGGTCGACGCGGTCGTCCAGCACATCGGCATCACGGCCGCTTCCGTCGTGATAGGCGTGCTGATCGCCTTCCCGCTGGCCCTCCTGGCCCGGCACCGGCGCGCCTTCGCGGGCCCGGTGCTCGGCCTGACGACGGTGCTCTACACGATCCCGTCGCTGGCCATGTTCTCGCTGCTGCTCCCGCTGTTCGGGCTCTCCGCCTCGCTCGTGATCACCGGACTCGTCCTCTACACCCTGACGATCCTGGTGCGGAATTTCCTGGCCGGCCTCCAGGCCGTGCCGGACGAGGCGAGAGAAGCGGCCCGCGGC
>NZ_JBSFWR010000275.1:0-1034 GCF_053594915.1 Kitasatospora sp. NPDC002543
GGAGCATGAGCATGAAATCTTGCCCTCCGCGCATCTGCAGTACAGAGCTGCATTACCCATTGCAATGCAATGACTGCTTAACGTACATGCGCATCGGGTGGGTCCAGCGCCAGGGAGCCGTGTCGCGCCTCCCGATCACTCATTCATCCTCTCCAGCAGCGCTTCACCCGCGTACGCCGTGAGCTCAGTACACCCCGAGTACGTACCGGCCAACCACGGGTCAAGGGCAGCTCGCATGCCCGGAAAGGGTTTCCCTACTTCATCACTTCATCGAGGCTCGCCACTTCATCTAGGCTCGCCCCGAACCTGGATCACGGCATGCGTTCCCTGTGTTCGCCAGGATTCGGGTTCCGAATCGTTCAGCGCGTCCTCCGTTTGTTTTTCCAGGCCCACGATTACGTCTGATTTGAGGGTACGTAGGGCTGCTACGGGGGTTGGGAAGTAGGAGGTGCACGTGGGGAATGGGGTTGTGGGGGGCCGGAGTTGGTCGCCTACTAGACGGCGGTAGTTCAGGTCGCCCTTCAGGATCGTCAGTGTGGCTTTCTCGAAGTGCTTCCTCAGGTCTCCCGGCATTGCGGCGTACGACAGCGGGGCGAAGGAGAACGGGTGGGCGAGGAGCTGCAGTTGGCCCGTTGATGTCGCTTGCCATAGGCGTTCGCCCGCCTCGCCTGCCTCGCCCGGAGCTCGCTTCAGGTGGCGCAGGGCGTCGATCACGTCCATGGGGGTCGCGTCGGAGACGTAGTACGGGTGTGGCTTTACGTGGAGGACCACTTGTTCCGCGTGTGCGTGGCGTAGGAAGTGGTCGATGAGGAGGAGGTCGGGGAGCAGTTCGCGGCCCGCGTTGTCCGCCACCATGTGCACTGTGTTCCCGGCCCCCGGCGGCAGCAGCGACCACAGGCGTTCCGAGTCGTCCACCAGGAGGGGGGTGGTGGGGGTGTCGGTGGCGTCGATGTCCTCGACGACCTTCTCCGCCGCGATCGGGCCGGAGCTGCTGCTCCACACCTGGCCGTCGACGCCCGTCACCTGGTCGGTGC
>NZ_JBSFWR010000276.1:0-1030 GCF_053594915.1 Kitasatospora sp. NPDC002543
TCCCCGGCATGACCACGGCAGAGGTACGCATCGAACCCTGGACGGACGACGACCTCGCGCTGCTGCGCCGGATCAACACCCCGGAGATGAAGAAGTCAGCTCGCCGATCTGGGCACCCACGGACAGCACGGGGTTGAGGGAGCTGAGCGCGTCCTGGAAGATCATCGCCATCTTCGCGCCGCGGATCTTGCGCCGCCCGTCCTCCTTGAGCTTGAGGAGGTCCGTGCCCTGGAAGAGGATCTCGCCGCCGGTGATCTTCCCGGGCGGGATGTCGAGGATGCCCATGATCGCCTGGGCGGTCACGGACTTGCCGGACCCGGACTCGCCCACGATGGACAGGGTCTGGCCCTTCTCCAGCTTGAAGCTGAGCCCGTCGACAGACTTGACCAGACCGTCGTCGGTCGGGAAGTGCACCTTGAGGTCGCGCACTTCGAGGAAGGCGGTCGGGGACTTGGCCGGGCCCGCGGCCACCGGCGCCCGAGCGCGGCCTCCGCGTCCTGCGCGGACAGCTTGCCCTTGCTCACGAACTTGTCGTACGAGGCCTTGATGCCGTCGGTGCCACGGGCCAGAGCGGCGTCGGTGACGTCGCGCAGGACGACGTCCCAGCCCGCCTGCGCCGAGACCTGGGCGATTCCGGACCCCATGAGTCCGGCTCCGATGACGGCGAGCTTCCCTGCCACTGTGCGACTCCCCTTACCCGCTGACCGCGTACCACTTGCAACTGACCGCTAACCGCTGTTCACGTATCTCTCCGGCGGACATTAGCGTCCGTGAGGGGTCGTGGGGCCGCGAAGTAATACGCGTCACGTCTCGAATGACGGACATCACACCGGACGGGCCATCAGGCGTCGCGCACGGCGTAGTTGGGCACCGGCTCGCCCAGCAGACCCTCCATCTCGTCGAGCAGGCCCAGTGCTTCGCGGGACACCTCCCCGGCCGGCCCGGCCTTGATCATCCCGGCGGCGACACGAGAGACGGCGTCGTGTGGATCCGGTACGCGACGCTGCACATGCCGTACGGGGTCCTGGTG
>NZ_JBSFWR010000277.1:0-1018 GCF_053594915.1 Kitasatospora sp. NPDC002543
GATCCCGATCGGTATGAGCGCGCGGGTCAGGCCGGTGGTCAGGGGTACGGCGGCCAGGACCTTGAACGCCCTCCGGCGCTGGGCCCGGCAGGCGGCGAAGCCCGTGGAGGCGCGGCGATCGCGAGGCACGGCAACGTGATGAAGAAGAAGCCCAGCGCTGCCACCGTCCCCTCCCCTGATCCCGTCCCCGAGCAGCGGGAACGTACCGCAGCCCCCGGCGATGTCAGTGCCCGGGAGTAGCGTCCTGAGCATGACGTGGTGGTGCACCGGGGTGCGGTGGCGGGTCGGGGGCGGGCCCGCGCTGGGGTGGTACGGGGAGGGGAAGGGGGAGCGCGAGAGTCCCCTCGCCTTCGGGGACGTGCTGGCTTTCCGGGCCGTGGGCGGGCGCCGATGTCTCGGGGTGTGGCGGGGCGGGCGGCGTACGCCGTGTCCGGCGGGTGCGGTGCTGTCCGGGCGGGGGACGCGGGCACAGTGTGCCGAGTGCGCCGGGATCGACCGGGCGCACTCCGTCGCCGCGGACACGATGGCGGACGACCCGAGGCCGTACCACGTGTATCTCGCCTGGTTCGGGAGCGGGATGGTGAAGGTGGGGATCACCGGGGTCGGGCGCGGGTCCGCCCGGCTGCTCGAACAAGGGGCCGTCGCGTTCACGTGGTTGGGGCGCGGGCCGCTCATGGCGGCGCGGCGGGCGGAGGAGCTGCTGCGTAGCGCGCTCGGCGTTCCGGACCGGATTCCGTACGCGCAGAAGCGGGCCGTACGGGCGGCTCTGCCCCCGGCCGGTGAGCGGGCCGCGGAGCTGGCGACGGCGCATGCCACCGCGGTCGCGCTCGCCGGGTGGCCCGAGTCGCTGGAGCGGCTCCCGTGCGAGGTGGTCGATCACGCGGAGGTCTTCGGGATCGAGGGCGGAACAGGGAACGGAACAGCAAGCGGGGCAGAGGGCGGGGCAGAGGGCACGGCAGAGGTTGGCGAGGATGACGATGTCGGTCCGGTTGAAGAAGCTGGGACCGGAGTCGAACTG
>NZ_JBSFWR010000278.1:0-1016 GCF_053594915.1 Kitasatospora sp. NPDC002543
GGTGGGGCAGAGGTAGCGGGCGAGCAGGCCGCGGTCTTCAAGGCGGGTCACCAGGCGCGTGGTGGCGCTCTGGCTGAGGACGACGGCGTCCGCGACCTGCTTCATCTGCAGGTGACCGCCTTCACCGTCGTGCTGGCGGCTGAGGACATCGAGCAGCGAGTACTCCCGCACGCTCAGGTCGTGCTTGGCCTGCAGAGCGCGCTCGATATGGGTCTCGATCCTCCCGTGGAGCAGGGAGAGAGCGCACCAGCCCTGGGCCAGGGCGGTGAGTGCGGGGTCTGTGGCGGTCATGGCTCTAGTTCCTCCGTCCCGAAGCAGCTGAACCCAGGATAGTCCACGTGTGAAATTGTCGGCGCTTGCAAGTAATGCGCGCCTGCAAGTATTGTGAACGCACGCAAAGCGCATCTGCAACAGTCTGGGAAGGTGAACCCTATGCCTCTCGCGCTTCTGGCTCTCGCGATCGGGGCCTTCGGGATCGGAACCACGGAATTCGTGATCATGGGGCTGCTCCCCGAGGTCGCGGGCGACTTCGGCGTCTCCATCCCCACAGCCGGATTTCTGGTCACCGGCTACGCCCTCGGCGTCATGCTCGGCGCACCCCTCATGACCATTCTGGGCACCCGCATGTCACGCAAGCGGATGCTGCTGCTCCTGATGGGCCTGTTCATCGTGGGCAACGTGCTCTCCGCGGCGGCGCCCGTCTTCCTCGTCATGGTGATCGGCCGCGTGGTCGCCTCACTCGCCCACGGCGCTTTCTTCAGAATCGGCGCGGTCGTCGCGGCCGAGCTGGTCGCCCCCGAGAAGAAGGCCGGAGCCATCGCCATGATGTTCACCGGCCTGACCGTCGCCAACGTCGTCGGCGTACCCCTGGGCACGCTCATCGGCCAGAGCATCGGCTGGCGGGTCACCTTCGTGGTCGTCGCGGCGCTCGGAGTCGTCGGACTGCTCGGCATCGCCAAGCTCGTCCCCGACATGCCCAAGGCCGAAGGCGTCCACCTGCGACACGAGCTCGCGGC
>NZ_JBSFWR010000279.1:0-1001 GCF_053594915.1 Kitasatospora sp. NPDC002543
AGAACAGCGAGCACGTACATCCCGGGGCGGCCCCGCCCCGAAGACGGCGAAGCGCCCCCACGGAGCGAAGCGGCGCCCCCACGCAGCGAAGCGGAAGACCACCGCCCTACAACCCGTGCCGAACATCCCCCCCAGGCCCCAGCAATCCCACCAGCCACATCCTGAGCAACGACAGGCGCCCCACCAGACACACGCCGAGCAGCAAGCCCATGCAGATAGGCCCCCACGGACCCGGCATCGAGCGCTCCGAGCCCGGCGGCGAGCAGCGACCCGCAGAGCCCGGACAACACGTCACCACTCCCCGCGGTGGCCAGCCAGGCGGTACCTGTGGAATTGACCCGAGCCAAGCGCCCGGCACCCTCCCCCGGCCCCCCGGCAACCAAGGTGGTGGACCCCTTCAAGAGCACGGTGGCGGAGAACCGGTCAGCCAACTCCCGCACAGCCGCGAGCCGCTCCGCCTCCACCTCCTCCCGGGCAACCCCCAACAACGCGGCGGCCTCCCCCGCATGAGGCGTGAGCAACGTAGGCGCGGCCCGCCCCCGAACGGCCTCAGGATCGGCGAGCCGCAGCCCATCGGCGTCGATCAGAACGGGCACCTCCGCACCCAGGACATCCGCGAGCCCGGAGGCGTCGTCACCAAGTCCGGGCCCGGCCACCCACGCCTGCACCCGCCCCGCCTTCCCCGGCGCGCCTTCGGACACCAGGGTCTCGGGGAACCGCGAGACGACGGCGCCGGCCGCAGGCCCGACGTACCGAACGGCCCCGGCCCCACCCCGCAGAGCTCCGGCGACGGCAAGCACGGCGGCACCGGGATACCGGGCGGACCCGGCGACGATGCCCACGACACCACGCCGGTACTTGTCGCTCTCCCCGGTGGGTTCAGGCAGCAGCCGGGCCACGTCACCGTGCTGAAGGGCCTCCAAATCGCCCTCGCCGCGCCCTGGTTCAAGCCCGATGTCGACGAGCCGAACGGCACCGGCGTACTCCCGCCCGGGATCCAC
>NZ_JBSFWR010000280.1:0-1000 GCF_053594915.1 Kitasatospora sp. NPDC002543
CGGCGAGGAGCGGGCCCGACGCGGCCACCGAACTCACCCCCACGGGCTCGGTCCCCATCGAGCTCGCCCTGCACGTCGACGGCTTCGCCGCGCTCGTCGCCGTCCTGGTCTGCGTCGTCGCGTCGTGCGTGCAGATCTACTCGACGGCCTACCTGCGTGACGACCCGCGCTACCCGTCGTACGCCGCGCTCGTCTCCCTCTTCACCTCCGCGATGCTTCTCGTCGTCTACTCGGGCGACCTGATGGTGCTGCTCGTCGGCTGGGAAGTCATGGGCATCTGCTCGTACTTCCTCGTCGGCCACTACTGGGAGACACCGGAGGCGCGCGCCGCGTCCCTCAAGGCGTTCCTGGTCACGAAGCTGGGCGACGTCCCCTTCTTGATCGGCCTGTTCGCGCTCGCCGTGGACGCCGGGTCCTTCCACATCACGACGGTCCTCGGGGCCGTCGCGAGCGGCGGCCTCGACCACCCCACGCTGATCGCGCTGCTCCTCCTCGCGGGAGTGGCGGGCAAGTCCGCGCAGTTCCCGCTGCACACCTGGCTGCCCGACGCGATGGCCGGCCCCACGCCGGTCTCCGCGCTGATCCATGCCGCGACGATGGTCGCCGCCGGTGTCTACTTCGTCGCCCGGCTCCTCCCCGTCTTCGCCGCCTCCGGCGCAGCCCTGGTCGTCCTCGCCGTCATGGCCGCCGTCACGATGACCGGCTCGGCGCTCGCCGCCCTCGCCCAGGACGACATCAAGCGCGTCCTCGCGTACTCGACGATCGGCCAGCTCGGCTACATGACCGGCGCCCTCGCCGTCGGCGACCGCGGCGCCGCCGTCTTCCACCTCCTGTCGCACGGCGCCTTCAAGGCGCTGCTGTTCCTCGGGGCGGGCGTGGTCATCCACGCCGCCGGCACCAACTCGCTCGCCGCCATGTCCCGTATGAAGGGCCTGCGCGACCGCGTCCCCGACGCCTACTGGACGATGACCGTGGCGCTCCTCGCGCTCGCCGCGATCCC